>CAYQPU010000019.1:0-31455 GCA_964419615.1 uncultured Methanosarcinales archaeon
CTTTATTTAACTAAGTGATATATAAACTTTTTGTTTTGTATGATGAAGTATGAAATCATATTCTTATAGTAAGGATTCTAACTTTATTCACAGAATCAATATACCCCTCTGCCTGCTTTGTGTTCTTAACTTTATTTACTCTTGATTTAAGATCAGCAAAAAATTTAACAATTTTCTTTTCAACTTCATTTTTGTCTTTGATCCTAACCAAAGTTTTGTGACCTTTAATAACCTGACCATTAAACTCAAAAGATCTGTTCTTAATCATTTTCCTAATATCCTCAAAAATGCTTTGAGTTAAATCTGGCTCATCAACAAAAACAGATTTATGAAACTTTCTATAATCTCCATCAAAAAAGGCAACTTCGAGTTCTACAGAGAAATCTTTGGGTGAGAATTTAGAAACCTTAATGCTTTCAAGTTCAACATCAACTTTCATTTGGTGTTATCCCGCTAACAAGTATAGTGATAGGGATTTTTATTTTTTAAATATTTTTGATATAAAAGATCTGTCTTCAATTGGTGTATCAGTATCTAGATTTGGTTCAGGAACATTCTTAGGTATTTTACTATAATAATCAATTGTGTTTAGAAACATATCAATTTCGTTAACCGCACCTTGTAATTCCTGCCTTTTTTCTGTAGAGACGCCATTCTTGCCTTTGAGCATACTCTCCATTTTGCGTTTTCTCTGCTCAAATATAGCATAAATGTCTGTTAGAACCATGTCTCCACCACAGATAAGTAAATATTGGAGCTATATATATTTTTCGGTTGATACCAAGTCAAGTTGTTGGCCATTAGTAGCTCCTCGGCCAACATTGTGAACAAGGCTTAAAACTTGGTAAGAACCAATTCGGAACTGTTTGTCTTTTGTTAACATGCTTTCTCAAGGAATTGATTATAATCTAACAAACAGCCGAGTGAACTGGCCCAGAGCTACTAACCACTCTTATTTACAATATATTTTTAAACAAAAACCATCTTGATTCATTCATGAAAAAGGATTTAGTTGATCAAATATCTGTGTTCTTACTAAAACAAGGATTTACAGTTAAGATACTAAATGCAGGTAGTTTTGATATAATCGCAAGAAAAGATCAGGTCTTCCTAATAAAAGCACTATCTGATGCAAACTCATTAGAAGATAACTGGGCACAAGGCATGAGGAAAATTGCTGGATACATAAATGGAGTTCCGTTAGTAATAGCAGATAAAGCTGGAGAACCGCTTGTTGACAATGTGGTTTACCTCAGATATGGAGTATATACAATTAATCTTCCAACTTTCAAAAGCTGCATAAAAAAGAAACTGCCAATAATAAAAAGCACCAGAGCAGGGTACACAGCATGTGTATCTGGAAATGAACTTAGGAAAAAACGTGAGGAAGCAGGTTATTCAATTAACACTCTTGCCACCAAATTAGGCGTGAGTAAAAAAATGATCCAAAACTATGAAAAAGAGCAGTCAGAAATAACACTAAAAAAAGCTCTTAAGCTGTATGATATTTTTGGAGACCAAGTATTTGAACATATCAACATATTGGATGCATTTGAAACCAAATCAGATCCAAAATCAGAAATATCCAAAAAATACTATGAACTTGGATTCAAAGCAACAGACACAAAAAGAGCTCCATTTGATGTAATCGCTAAAAAAAACAATGACATAATCTTAACAGAAATTGGAGACAAAGCAAGTCCGGATTTATTACCTTGGGCAAGACTATTAGAAGTAAACAAATTAGTAATCTTTAGAAAAAAGAAACCAAAAGACATTCCATCTGTAACAAAACCAGAATTCTTAGAACTAGAAAAAGCAAAAGAATTGATAAAGTTTGTAAAAGAGTTTGAGTAGGAAGAATTAATGTATTCTTGTTTATCTATACTATTTGAATTCATGCAAAGAATATAATAGTAAGTAAAAGAAGTAAAAAAAACACTAATAACAAAATAATAATATAAATTTTCAATGGATCTGTTCTATCAATATTTCTTTCTTCTACCTTAAGTTTGGGTTCATTCAAATTCTTAGTTAGTGCATGTTGTAAAATAGTATTAACAAATGAAGGTAATATCATAAGTATGCAAAATATCAACAAAACACCCATTTTTTTAGAGATGAGATCCTCAAGTTGATCAAAAATAAACTGATCAAATAATTGGTATGAAAGTGTGTAAACCAAAAATGCTAGATATAATAATCCTACTGATAATATACAAAAAAAAGAAACCATGACAACCTTTTTTTATTTTCTTTTTTTGCTTTAAGTCGTAAGAACCAAGAATTTCTATCAACAATTAAAAACTGAATATATATTGTTATCCAGATTGTAATAAAAGTCAGAATAAGTTCTAGTAGATCTATCATTTTCAATGTACAATTCTTTGAGCTATCATCTTACATTTGGAGTACACAAGATTAGTACAATATTTTATCCAAATCCCTTTTTGCAGAATATAATCCTCCATCAGAATGTCCCATTAATTCATCGACATCATAAACTTGTAAGCTAATTGGAATTCTTGGATTTAATTTTGGATGATCATTTTCAATACTACCACCACCTTTCTCCATCTTTTTAGTTCCAATGGGGTAAGGTACCCAATCAGGCAGATTGATAATCTTTTTATGATCTAATATTGATAATGTGGTTAGAATACCAATTATTCCATTCGTCGCTAAAGTAGCTATTGACCAGGCATTTATGTAGTCATCAATGAATTTTGGGTTAAATCCTTCCATATGTTGTTAAATGGTTTACGGATATTTAATACTTATGCAAAAATGATTAGAATAGATCTGTAAACTTTAAACTAGCCAAACTTAAGATTCCAACAGTATCAGAACCATTAATCTCTCCAGACTTAATCCTATCATTTAATTCGCTGACAGGTACTAAAACAACCTCAATATCCTCTGTTAAATCAAGCTCTTGCTCTGCATTAAATTCAACATCACTTGCCAAAAAACCATAACAAATAGCAGTATCTTTAGATGGAACAGGAGCAAGGTTTCCAACAGGAATTAAATCATCAACCATGATCCCTGTCTCCTCTTTTAATTCACGAATAGCAGCAGCTTTTGGATCTTGGCCATCAGTTCGTCCTGCCGGAAGTTCAACTGTAATCTTACCAATTCCGTGTTTATATTGTTTAACAAAAACAACTTCCTTTTTCTTTGTAATAGCAATTACCATAGCAATATCACCTAGCTTTGAGATGTAATAATCTCCAATAGTTCCATTAGGTAGCTTTACCTTATGAACAAAAAGAGGAAACCATTTACTAGGAGAAATATCTTTTTCTTCTAACACTTCCCAACTTTCCATATCTAGGTCTGATTTCCTTGAAATTAATAAATCTATTGTTCATTATGCTTAAATTATGTTAACCTGTGCAGGCCGGTTCCCTCAGCTGTTTGTTAGAGTTGATAGGTGCATAATCCTAACTTGTTTTGCAGATAACAAACAGTTCCTTTCTGCACTTATCATGTACCAAGCTTCGCTCACATAATCTGGCCAAGCTCAAGTTAACTAAATCTAATCACTCTGTGTCATATGTTGCTCTAACAACTCTAGCAAATTCATTCAATCCTTCTTGTGTGTCAATATGGTAGCTTGATACAACAGATTTATCAACAACACCATCAAGTCTAGGTGCAAACCTATATTCATCATTTTCCTCTAAAAAACCTGACTCCACAAAACGGTTAAATTGATCTTGCTGCTCTCCATCTGGATCAACAATTATCTTTTTTCCATCAACATCATAATGATCAGCCCACTCAGCAGGAGGAGGACAACCACAATGACCAGCAACCCTGATAACCTTTCCATAAGTTTCTGGTTCTCTATCTCCCTTAACTGGGTAAGCTTTATTATGCATCTCATCAGCAACTTTCACATCCAATCCATCTTCTCCAGCAGAAGCAACCCAGTAGTACCAAGCTCTTGATATAGTCCAAGGTCCAATCTTACCTCTAATTGAATATGGTACTTCTCCTGAGCTTTGCTCACCTTGTACTGCCTCAATTCCAGCCCAGTCCAATTCTCTTGTAATATATGTGTCAGCCTCTTTAACTCCAGCTAAATTTCTCATTTCTTTCCTCCAAGATGTGTTTTTCATCTTACTTAGTAGGAATAGTTGTATTTAGCTAATACATTTCTAGCAATATTTTGTCTACATAGTTGTACTTTTCAAAAGATTTATATATAAAATTGCAGATCATATATTTATGGTCATGGATAAGAAAACAGAAGAAAAAATCAAATCAGTAGTCTATCAAAGGCCTAGAAACATAAATGAAATAGCTCTCATAATCGGGAAAAACTGGAGAACAGCGGATAGATATGTTGAGCAAATAATGCAAAGAACAGGCTATGTGAAAACAATTACGTTCAGAGAAGGAACAAGAGGCGCTCTAAAAATAGTATACTGGAACAATGTTGAAAAAATATACTCAACAGATGTTCAAGAAGAACTATTCAAAAGCATTGAACTTGGAGTAGAAAAATCTGATTTTTCACCATTTGAAATCTACCAATATGTGGATCCTAACAAAAGAAAAGCTTACTATTAAAAAATCAAAGCAGAACAAGATTACAACTATCATGTGCAATCACTAGCACCATACTTTGAGTCAGCTGAAAAAGAAATTAGTATCTTTGCTGGCAACTTATCATTCATACATTTAAAACACAATAAGAAAACTATCTTTGATCATATAAAAAAATGTGTTAATAAAAAAATTCACATAAAAATAATCACTGACATCAACCTTGTTGATCTAGATAATATAGAAAAATGTCTCTCTATAAATGCTGGACTAAAAGAACCCTTACTCAAAATAAGGCACGGAATCACACCACTAAGGGCATACATCTTTGATAACACAATTGTCAAGCTTGGAGAAATCATGGCAGAATTTAGAAAGCAAGGTCAGATCAAAGAAATAATAGCTGTATATTATGAAATTAGAGAAGAAGCTTGGATTGAGTGGGTGCAAAAACTCTTCTGGAAAAAATTCCAAAACTCAATACCTTCAAGAAAAAGAATAGATGATTTAAGGACAATATCTAAACTTGGGTAGAATAAAAGAAGATCCTGATTATAAGAAAAAATCTTTGATTAAGTATATTAATACTAATCAATTACATTAATAACAAGAAAATGGGATTTGACTTTGGATATCATATTAAAAGTATAGCTGTTGGCACTTTAATATATGCAACAATTTTTGGATTAACTATGCTTGGCTTAAGGGCTTGTAATGCTGAAGCTAATACTGGGAGTATAAATCACCCAGGCCATCAAACAATATCTTACCCAATCAACACCACAGGGCATGTTGATTATACTAGATTTAGTGATGGAAGTCAGGAAATTTATATCCATCCCAATAAAGGAATTCTAGGTTATGCTTTCAAACTGATACAAGATACTAATGGAGATTGTCTTGCAGACAGAATCAGAAAACAAAATCCTTTATGGAAACTTGACAGTCTTCAAGAGATTTTGATAAGAGATCAGGATTTAGGATTACATCAGGAAGATTTTGATGAAGCAGATGAACTACTCCAAGAATTAGGACAAGAGTATTTTGGAGTATGTTATTAATCAATTCTTTTTCCTATTAAGTAAAAAGGTGTAACTTCTTCTATTTTTATTTTGATTAACTTTCCCATCATAGATTCATCACCTTCAACAACCACTTGTTTGTATGCAAAATTCCTACCAATAACTGTCCCTTTTTTTCCAATCTCATCAATTATAATCTCACCTTGCCAGTCAATCCATTTTTTGTTATTTTCCAAGGCTATATCCCAAAACAACTTTGTGATTAAATTTGATCTTTCTTTAACCAAAATTTTGTCTACGTGATCATTCATATTCTGTGCAGCAGTACCTGGCCTTGCACCAAACCTAGAAATATTAAGGTGATCTGGTTTAATTTCGTTAATCAAATCAAGTGTATCTTCAAACTGTTCATAAGTCTCAGAGGGAAAACCACAAATAACATCTGTGCTTATTGTAATCTTAGGAATAGTTTTTCTAAACTCATTAACAATCTTCATAAATTCATTTACAGAGTATTTTCTATTCATCTTTGTTAAAATATCATTATTACCTGATTGAACTGGGATGTGAATAAACTTGAATAACTTGTCTGATTTGAAAACCTCAATTAATTCATCAAGCATAGGTAAGATGTTGTTTGGATTCATCATCCCAACTCTAACAAAAAACTCTCCTGGAATACTCACAATCTTCCTAAGCAAACTTGGAAGTTGTGAAATATCATTATTCTCAAGGCCATAAGCTCCATTATCCTGAGAAGTAATCCAAATCTCTTTACACCCTTTATCAACTGCATTTTTAACTTCATTAACAATTTCATGTTTTGGAAAAAAAAACAATGTTGGCTTTACATGTTTAACAATACAGTATGAACAATTTCCATTACAACCTTCAAGAATCTGAATAATATCAATCACTTTATTCTTGTTTAATTTTGGCAAACTAACTTTTATTGCACTCTCTTTGTTAGTATAATTAACAAATTTACCCTTGACTGTTAAATTAACAACCTCAACAATATCCTCAATATTATGTGGGCCAATGGCACTCACTTCTGCAGGTAGTTTTAAAACCTGGGGCATGCACCCAGCAACAATTATTTTTTTATTAGGAAATTCACTTTTGTATTTTCTAACTAGATGATTCATCTTATTATGTGTTGGCTCCTTTACAATACAAGTATTTACAATAATCACATCAGCATTCTCAACAGTATCAACCAAAATAAAATCTGCTTTTTCCAAGAGACCTGCCATTATCTCAGAATCATTTTGGTTTGCTGAGCAGCCGTATGTGTCAATATAGACTTTAATCATGTTTAATGTTAACTTACGCTCCTTTAAAAGGATTGTTGTGGGATTGAATTAATCACTTCAGAGTGATCAAAAAATCGAAAGATTTAAAAATGTAAACTTCTTTATGTTGTGTTATGGCAGTAGATGACCAAGATCTTAAACGAGTACTTGAGTTATTAGAAGCCGGAGGAACTTGTGATTATCAACCAGTTCAAGGAGGAGTTTTGGTGTTTGATTCTGAAAAAAAAGCATATGAGGGTGTTGACATTGAAACCTTTATTGCACTTACAGAAAAAGATCTAATAAGTCAGAATAAAACTCTTAATCAATGGCATCCTGTTTGGCGTCCTTCTTTTCAGAATCCAATTTATATATATGAAATATCTGATACGGGTAAAGCATATCTAGGAACTCCTTCCCAATAGATTTATATTTCTTACTGCATTCTTTAAAGAATATGACAACCACAAAACCAGTCTTATCTGTTAATGAAACTAAAGATTTTTTAATGGAACATATTATATCAGAAGGTAGTGTGAATCGTAATGATCTTATAAATCTATATTTTAATCGTGGTGGACTACACCTCGGATCAGAAACTGTTACTGATTGGGTTGAAGATCTTGAAATGAAAGGGATTTTGTACCGTGATTACTCTGATGAAGCAATACAAAAAATTAAACCAGTTGGTGTTAGAATTCACCCTTATGCAGATAACTTATTTGAGGTGTTTTCAGATTCAGATCTTACTCATGCATTACTTAGAACAGCAGATGATCCATATAATGCAGTTGATTGGTTTGATTCAATCTTTCCAGGACCTGCAATGGGAGCATATGCTATCTCAGCTGATGGAAGTTTTGCCAGAAGCCATGCATCAATTGATCCAGAAGAGAGTTTACCAATCCCGTATGTAGCAAAAACTTTAGAAATACCTGGGAATCCAAATGATAAAGGTGAAGATCCCTTTGAATGCTTTGTTAATCTAATTCACAGATTACATGAAGACACTGATAAAATTCAAATGGTAATGTCAGAAAGAACTCTAGATCTAGTAAAAGAATTTGCTCATAGAAAAAATGATGGAGCAAGAGAAGTTTATGATCACATGGGATTTTTCATACTAAAAACAGACCTGGATTTTTATAGGGTTGCTTGATTCTTTTTTACTTATTTTTCACTACATTTAAATAGCAATATTGGTTCCTTTTTTAGATTAACGCTGTTAAAAATGCTAACAAAAAAAACAATTGTAGATTACATTAAAGAACAATTTGCAGCTTCTCTAGATCAAACTTTCTTACCAAAATCAGATTCGGATCAAATTGCTGCAGAGCGACCCAATGTTCCTGCGAGTGTTGTGAACCATAATGTTTGTTTATGGGGATTAAGTGGAGCTGGAAAAACTTCATTAAAAAATGGTTTTTTTGCTGCTTTATACTGGCTTGATAAATATGATAAGCACTTTGGGTACCATATTCTAGATGAAAAATTAGAAGAATTTCAAAGTGGGAAAATGTGGCAGATGATAAAGACTAATCAAAGTAAACTAGCATTAAAAACAACTCATCGAACAACTCAAAAAAATATGTTTTACAGAACACCCAAAGGAAGGAGTTCAGGTCATGCAAAAAGCGCAAGTTTTGCTCACAATCTTCGGCTAATTGATATTGTTGGTGAGGAAGCACCATTAGTATTTGATTCAGAATCTGAATATGGTCTAACTCATGAAGCTTTAACAAAAGCTACATCATTAATTGTAGTGATTGATCCTCTGCAAATTGGTGAAAATGGAATTATGACTCCCAAAGAATATCAATCAGCGTTTGGACAACTTCTTGACTTTGTTGCAACTAAATCAAAAGGATTAGATTATTTTGCAGTATGTCTGCATAAATATGATTTAACCAGATACCTTGAGAATGCTGAGGAAATTCAAGGAAGAATTATCGGTGAAGAAAACATGTTAAAACTAAATGATCTTGACACAGACAAATATTGTTTTTATACCTCTGCTGCAAATACAGTTGGTATCACAAGAAACTTAGATCCAGAGGACGCATCAGCAGGAGGTATATGGACTACCAGATTCACCTTGGATCCTTTTATTTTCCCATTTAATCTAATTGAAAGAAAGATTCTCAACAAACAAGATAAATGGTGGGCGCGTGATACAGACCATATTAGTATTGGTCTTCAAAGTAGAGATATTCAAGGAATAATGGAAGGCTTGTATCACCTAAGAGAACAGGGTTTTCCTGATGATCAATAATATGATTACTAATTCTCTATTCTAATAATGCAATTATTTCTTGGTGTAACTTCGCATTAGAAACCAACATTTTATTTGACTCAATATTCCACTCACTGCCATTAAAATTAGTCACTTTCCCACCAGCTTCCTCTACAATCAGATTTGCAGCTGCAAATCCCCATGGAACTTTTGTAACTTTGATAAAACCATCAGTTCGTCCACAAGCAACCAAACAAGTCTCATAAGCAGAAGAACTAGTGATCCTAAATCTTTTAATCTTGTCAAATAAACTACTGACATATTCTTTTGATCTGTACAATTCAGTAGCATAAACAACTGACTTTGATAACTGACTAACATCAGAAACCTTAATTTTTTGACCATTAAGAAATGCACCTTTTCCTTTTTGAGCTGAAAACAACTCATTTGTTAATGGATTATAAACAACACCCAGTACAACTTTCTTGTCTTTAACAAGTGCTATGGAAATACCATATAGTTTAATACCTCTAGAATAATTAACAGTGCCGTCAATAGGGTCAATGACCCAAGTATATTCAGAAGATCCTTCCTTACCTTTTTCCTCACCTAAAAATGCATGATCTGCAAATTCCTTTTTTATAATTGATTTAATAACATCTTCACACTTGATATCAACATCAGTCACAATCTCCTCTTGTTCTTTATAGCTAATCTCTTTTTCCTTATTAAAGAAATCTAAAGATAATTCTCCTGCAGCTTTTGCTGCTTTAATTGCTACTTTAATTTGAGATGAATTGTTCATTAAGATTTACAGTGGATAAATTATATATAAATATGATGTAAATGTAATATTATCCATAACATTTATATATTAGTTATTACTGGTTCGTAGTTACATGGGCCGAAATAGTAGTTTCTTTCATGCATATGCAGTTGGAGCATGGCTGGAACCTTTAGAACAGAATGGAAAAGAAGGGTATTTTACACTAAATGTGGGGTACATGACCCTTGATCCAGAAGAAAATAGACCTCCGGGTCAACTTGAGTATGTAATTATGTTTAATAATCCATTATCTACAATTGATGATATGCAAATTAAGGGAGTAATACCGTTGGGAGGCTTAAATCATGTTAATGAACATGAATTAGAGTATACATTATCTGATGAACCAAATTTGGACATTGTTATCTATTACTGCGCTAGTCCTGATCAATGGGGACCCTTAGTTCAAACAGCATGGACTGGGGAAGATATGTTAGGTCAAGAATGTGGTGTTTCTATGGTTGGTGGCAGAAAAACAATGAAAAAACATTATGGTATAAATTTGCAGACAGACGGTAAAATGAGAGTATTCTAAAAAAAAGTGTTTAATTTTTTACCAAGCTATTCCCAAAAAAATCATTAATATACCTGTCCACTTGATTGAACTCATCTTTATCATAATGATTAAATGCTGCGATAACAGGGGGCACTATGTCTGGTAGCAATCTTTGTAGATATCTAATCATAGCAATCTCATAGAACTTCATTTCTAAAAATCTTTTTCTTCTAGTTTTCTTGTCAATTCCTAACTTCTTGTAATCTATAAACATGGCTTATTTCCAAGAAAAAAAGCAAATATTTAAATACAATTAGTTGTATCAACTGATATAACTTGAAACCAAAAAGCACATTCTTAAAAAATACTCGGGTTCTGCGGTACCCAAGGTTAGATACAATCCTTATGGTTGAGACATTTATAAAAGAGCATGACGGAGAATTTAAAAAGAAAAAATTGTGGGAATCCTTACCTAAGAAAATGATGTACCAAACATTTAATGTGATAATTCAGTATCTGTTGCATTCAAGAAAAATATCAATTGATGCAAAAGGAAAAATTGGATGGATATACTATCCGAAGCAAGCTAAAGAGTACATCAATAGAAAAGACTTAGGTAGAGAATGAAAGTACCTTCTGTAATTAGGTTTATTGATGCTAAAGCTAGGAAGAGATTCTACAAATTAAAATCAGGAGGAACAAAGGAGATAGAATTATTCAGAATAATTAACCTAGCACTTGATCATATTGAAGAAAATGCTTTTTGGGGAATTCAAATTCCAAAAAGGTTGATTCCGAGATCTTATATTGTTAGGTATGACATCAAAAACTTGTGGAAATATAATCTTCCAAAAGGAAGAAGACTACTTTACTCAATAGTGTCTAATGATAATAGTGTTATCTGTTTGGTTATTGAATGGCTAGACCATAAGCAGTATAATAGGAGATTTAACTATTAGCACCTTTTATAAACATTTTTAGATTACCTCTTAGTTATGGATCTAGCTCAAAAAGTACGACTAATAGAACAAGCAGAAATATTCATAGAGGAAAAAATTCCTTTAATCTTGGTGGTTGCTGGAGAAAAACCAGTTTGTCAATTATATGCAGGTTTTTATAGAGAAGGAGCAAAATATACTCTAGTTGAAGATTTTTTTCCAGAATCTTCATTTCCATACAAAAAAATAAAATATGATATTGACCACCAAAATGTTCAGGAAATCGTGGCATTGCTTGAAGAAATCAAGATTCCATATCACATACGAAAAGTAAAAACATTTTCTCGACCTGTAAACTTATTTTATTGTGAGTCAGATTATCTTCCAATTGTGGTCTCACAATCTCGTAGAAACATTAGAAGATATATTCGAGCTAATGATAAAAAAGATGATAAAGCTTTAGGCAAATTGTATGGTTACCCTAAAACCGCTGTTAAAGCATATCTTGATCCAAAAATCCTAACTGTGGATGTTATCCATACTGAAAAAACCATTCATCGAAATTCTCCTATTAGATTCTTGCCTTATTTGTCAGAATTTGCTATTTATTCAATGTCTGAGGATAACTTTGAAGAAGAACTACAAACCGCACTTAGGTGGCAACTAACAGTAAGGACTCTTAGTTGGAAAACATATGTAGAGTCTTTTACTCCAAGCTATTTTTTAGGAGGCAGATCCGCACATTGGAGTAACCCAGGAATACCAAAAGAGTTAATGTAAAAAGTTAACTTCATTCTGATCCATAAAAAATCTTAACATCAAAACCAAGGCTTTTCATACCATAAAATGCTACATGGTCTGGACCAGAATCTCCATAATCAAAAGTTCTTGACCCCAAAGGAGTTTTCTGACTTTCCACTGTTAATCTTTCTTTTACTGGTGCGAGAACAATCTCTTTGTATGGTCTATGATTCTCAAACGGTCTTCCTTCTCTTGGAACAATACTTGCTTGAATCCTAAGGTCTTCATATTCATTTTCTCTGACAATTTCTAAAGGAATATCCATAATATCTCGCAGAACTTGTTCTTCTAAAGTTGCATTAGTTTGATCATGAGCACCAACAATATCTTCATTTGTTAATATTGTATCTTCATAACGAATATAAGTCATTTCATCAATTTTAAGTAAATACTTGAATGCCATTTATATCACCAATCTTTAGGAAAAGAACTGAACTTATATAATTTACGATGCATTACTACTCAAAAAGAGGAAAAAATGGGCCCGGCCGGATTTTCGGAAATACCATCGAACCGGCGATCCTCGCCATTTTGAACCGTGATTCGTCAAGGCGATATCATGCCGCTAGACCACGGGCCCATAATTATCTAGAACAAGTAATCATTTAAAAAAATATCGATATTAACCCTATGCATTAACATAACTAACACACTTTGCACTAGTCGCAGAATTCTCAATCAAACCACACAATTCAGCATTTTTTGTGTTAATTGCAACAGTTTGAATACACATAATCTCTTGGGCTTCATCTGAAACTTTATCACAAATAGAAACATCACCACTATCCTTAGCAGCTTTCATATAACAAATATCTTTTGACAATCCAATCATAGAACCACATGAACTAACATCAACAGGTTTTATTGCTCCAACATTATACGGTTGCATAAGATTATTAGTAAAACTCAAACCAACCACTAAGAAAAATACAACAGCAATTATAATTGGCATTATAAAGCTTAAAATAATTGCTGCAATTGCCATTCCTTTGCCTTTTAGTGAAGGGTCTTTCTTAATTTTAACCAAACTCAAAATCCCCAATATCAAACCAACTATAGACAAAAATGGAATAAATGAAAATATAAGGGCAGCAACAGGCATGCCAAACTTTTTATCAGATTTTAACTTTTGTTTTGGTTCAGGTGAAAATTCTGTTGGAATGTCTGAGGGCGTATCTTTTTTTGGATAATATGCTTTTATAAAAGCTGCATCAACAACTTCTTTAGAATAACCATGCATAATCAGACCATTATCTATATCCCTTTGACTAAACCCCTTTTCTAATGTGTCTTGAATATACTTGACAAGCTTTTCATCAGCCACTTTAGTTAAATTTTTAGAAAAAGACTATTTATGTTTTTCTGTTTCTTTGCAGAAAAGGAATTATTCCAGCTTCTCATGATCATAAACATAACCATTCATCTGATCTGCAATAACTTTGATATTATCACCTGGCTTGATATCATAAAACAATGCTCCTTTACCAACTGTTCCAAGATAAAAAGCACCTGTCTCAGCAATTAATGAAGCAGGATGAGAATAACGTGATGCATACTCTAATGTTACAACAGCTTTTGCATTGTTTACTGCATTGAGCATGTAAGAATATTTATTGAGAGTAAATGTAACAAGACAATAGCCATGTGGATGAGCTTTATTAAATGATTGAAGATTTGAAAAATCATTACTTTCTGATCTGCTTGAAAATCCAGCAACTTGTGGATCAGGATTAAAATATGGGTAAGCAGGACCTTCAAATTCACCAGCCCCTCTTACTGCAATCGCATCAGTAATAACTCTATCCTCTTCAATTTCTGGAATCACAACCTCTGGCCAATGTGGTTCAGTAATTGGTCTAAACTGAATAACATAAATCTCTGGATTAAATGAATCATTATGAAGAATGCCAAACTCCATATCAACTCTGTACCCAACTTTTTCTTCTAGGGACCTTGATACCTTTGCAACCTCTTTTAATAACTCTTCATATACATCCCTCGGATCATACTGATAGTGCCAGAATAAATCCAGACTCTCATCAAAAGCAGCAATGTTTGCCTGCTTTCTTCCATTCATTATTGATCTAACACTCTCTGAATGACGTAAAAACAAATACTCAATAAATGTTTCTTTTGAACCTTGCTTTGCACTGGAATAACAAACACCTGCAAGATCAAACTCCATTTGTTCCTGAACAATCAATGCCATTTCTTCAGGTATATCAATCCCATGTCTCTTTGCATATTCAAGTGCTTTTTTTCCTCTAGCACTTGCTCTAACTCTATCAATTGATGGTAGAAAATGAAGTTGAAAATAAGAATTATGCATATCAGAATCAAATACTCCTGGAAAAGCAAATCTTTTTCCATCCTCAACAACTGACGAAGACCTAACAATAATAGGTCTCTTGTACTCATTATATATTCTTAGAAGTTCCTTTCTGTTTGGATAAACGCCAACTGGAATAATCTCTCCATTAGGAACATTATATCCTTCCCAAGCTGCAACAAGCTGATTATAACCTTTACCTCCCACCGCTTCAGGACTAGTGTCAGCAGGATTACTACCTATTCTCATTGTTCTAATTCAAACTGAATTTCTTCATGAACTTTGTCTAGGTCGTATTTATATCCCATAACATCTGCTGCCTTTAACAGTAATTCATATTGAGCAGGTACTTCATCAAGATTTCTGTGAGTTATTCGAGAATGATTTGGAAGATTCCACTCAGGATTATAATCTTCCCAGCATCCACCTAACTGGCTTCTATTGTTGGAATCCTCGTGATAAATAAAGGGGGAGACAAACATTTTCATTTCACCATCACATATGTATACCATAGCTTCTACATCAAAATTAATTCCATGATCTGGTGCGGCTTTTATGTACGTTATTGGACAAAGGTCTATCTTGTCTTTACCAAACTCCTTGACAAATTTATTAAGCAATTCAATAGTTAACTCGTGAGTTTCAGTTAACAAATCGTCCAATAAGTCAGATGGTACTGTATCCACCACTCTTTCATACTGTATTCCACCATATGTATTACAAATTTGCTGCAATTGGTTTTCAATATCTATTTTTACCATAGTAATCATATATATGAGGAAAAACCTCTAATTAATAAATTTATTGATTCTAGCCACTCTCTAGTAAAGAAAAGAGCCTCTGCCGAGACTTGAACTCGGGACCTTAGCCTTTTTGTGGTAAAATACCAAGGCTACGCACCACCACTATGCTACAGAGGCGAACATGGTGAGCATCTGAAGCAACTCGAAATGCTTTTTCGAGTATGCTACAGAGGCTTAGAAAAAGCAGAATCAAAAACCGTATATAAAGCTTTTTGTTAAATTCATTTTTTACTATACAATAACTTTTTAAATACTTTAATTTTAGCCTATTTTTATGCAGGCTGTAAGAATAAATAGGGTTTCAAAGCACTTTTACACAAATAAAACTAGATTTGATGCTCTAAAAAACATCTCAATCAATATAGAAGAAGGAGAAATATTTGGAATATTGGGAGCTAATGGTGCTGGGAAAACTACTCTGCTTAATTGTATAAATGGAATGCTGATACCAAATAAAGGAAGAGTAGAAATATTTGGAAAAACAATTGAAGAAGATTTTTCCTTACTAGAAACAATGAACTCTGTATCTGGTGAAACTAGATTTCACTGGAGCCTCTCTGCAAAACAAGTCTTGAAATTCTACAGCATGTTATATAAAATTCCAGCTAAAGAGAGTAAAAAAAGAATTAAAGGATTAATCAAAGACCTTGAAATAAAAGATTTCATGGATCAGAAATTTGACACTTTATCAACAGGACAGAGAGTAAGATTAGTGCTTGCAAAATCATTAATCAATCATCCAAGATTATTATTATTAGATGAACCAACATTAGGATTGGATCCAGACATAGCAGTAAAAGTTCGAAAAAAAATTACCCAAGTTAGGGAAAAATACAATACAACAATAATCTTAACCTCGCACTATATGGATGAAGTTGAGCAGCTCTGTGATAGAATTGCATTTATTCATAAAGGAGAACTAATTGACATTGGAGCAGTAAAAGATGTAAAAAAGAACAAATTTGACACTTACCAAATAATCATTGATATAAAAAATCCTAAAAAAACTCAATTAGAAAAAATGGGCTTTAAAGTTAAAAACAAGCAAATTTCAAAATACCTAAAACATGATCAGGACATTAGTAAAGTACTCTCTGACTTAGTAAAAGGAGGATATAAAATAATTGACATGGAGGTTAGAAAACCATCTTTAGAAGATTATTTTATTAAAATGTTAAAATGATAAGCATTCAAAAAATCAAGGCACTTTTGTATAGAGACTTTGTAATACTTTCTAAATCAAAAGAAAGAATAATAGAGTTCCTATTCTTCCCTCTTACTTCCACATTAATTTGGGGACTGTTTGCAAATCATTTCAGGCAATTTTCAGTAGAAACAGCAATGATGTTGTTGATAATAAATGTGTTTTGGTCATTTTCATATCTCTCACAATCTGCTGCAAACCTACAAATCAATTTAGATGTGTGGAGCAGGAGTATATACCAGTTATTGGTTTCAGGAATTCATGAATTAGAGTATCTACTCGCAAGAATACTATTTTCTATTATAACCTCTTTGGTAATATTAATATCTATGTTATACATAACTCACTGGTTTGGGTTCCAGCTTCCAGCAATCCTGCCTTTTATATATTTGATAATCTCAACTCTATTGGCATCATCAGCTCTATGTATATTAATAGTCTCACTTTATATTCTAATGGGGAGAGAATATGCATTCTTATCTTGGAGTTTTCTACAATTAATCATACTACTTTCAGCACCCTTTTTCCCAATCACAACATATCCAGTTTGGATGCAAAAAGTTGCATATATATTACCTCACACTTGGATATTTGAAACTCTAAAAAGACTTCCAGAAACAGGATCTTTAGATATTTTACTTATTAACAGGTCAGCAACAATATCTATTATTGTGCTATGTGTTGTAATACCATTCTATTTATATGTGTTTCAAAAATCAAGAAAATCAGGTCAACTAGTTAGACTTAGCACATAGAGCTTTAACAACTTTACCACATTTAGTGCATTTATGCGCTTCTAGTTTATCATCAAACTCTGTGGTTATACCCCAATCTATCTTAGAGCCGCACTTTCCACACTTCGGCTCCAAATGCTCAATAGAATTTAAGAAATTAAACGCTTCCATAGCTCTAATCCCTAATTATGGTAAAATTAGTATATAAACCTTTCGGAATTGGGCTGAAATGCTTTAATTCTAGCAATACAGAAGGTTGTATGGAAACATTTATATATACCTTGATCAAAAATCTATACCAGATTAGAAATAATCTTTATTATCATATATGGATTGCATATAAAAAGAGGTGTATTTTAATGAATAAAAAGAGGACGATACTTACCATACTATTTCTATTTGTGTTTTTGGCCATGATAAACATGGTGTCTGCTTATGTTGATTGTTATACAAGTGGTATGGCAAATCAAGTAAATTGCTCGGCAGAAGCTGATTGTGTCTGGCGTGATGAAGAATGGGACAGCTGGTGTGAAAACAGGGGCTGTTATCAGGTTTTTACACAAGATGCCTGTGGGCAATCAAGTAACTCATCCTCTGAGTCTTTTATAAACAAAACTTGTGCATGGCAATCCGTTTCTGAAACTGGTTATTGTTCATACCTCTCTTGTTGGACATTTGATGGAACAAATTCTAGTGCTTGTGTGAATAATACAGATAACTTAAGATGTTCTTGGGTTGATACTTATAATCCTGCTGAATATAATTATCCTTGTATGGGTCCTCCAGAAAAACAATGTTGGAATCTTAACACCTCTTCAACTTGTACTGCAGTTCAAGGATGTACCTGGGGAGCATGTATGCAAGAAGACTGTTGGGACTATTCTAGTACAAATAAAACTTATTGTGAAACTCAACTTGGAAGAAGAGGAAATGCCTGTGAATGGGATACACAATATTCAAATTGTAGAGAATCAGGATGTCATTCAAAAACAGATTCTTCAACTTGTTCAGCCGATGGTAACTGTACCTGGTCTGGATCTTATTGTAATGAACTAAGCTGTGGAGTATATAGCTGGACAAATGCAAGTAATTGTGAAAACAACACTGCAAGTTTAGAATGTCAATGGAATGTTACTTCATCAATTTGTACTGATATAACATGTAATGATTACTCAACCACTGGAACATGTAGTGCAAACGCAGATTGTAATTGGGAAACTTATACTGGAGGATATTGTTCAGAAGTTGACTGTTATACTTTTGGAACAAATGTTACATGTGAAAGCAACACAGCAAACTTAGAATGTGTATGGGGAGGAAATGAATGTTACAGAAATATGTCAGCAAAATCCTGTGGCATTATTCAAGGTCAGAAAGACTGTTTTGACACAATGTATTGTTTCTGGAATGAAACATCATCTGCATGTAGTGATCCAAGTGGAGATTACTTCACTGATTTTGAAGGTTGGAATCCAGGATGTTATTTATTTGATAGCAGACAAGCAATATGTGAAAACACAACAGGTTGTGATTGGTCTGCAGGAGATTCTGAATGTAATACCAATCTAACCGTAATTGCAAGTGGTCAATTAAATTGTTCAATGATAACTAATAATAGTATATGTAATAGTATCCCAGCCTTTAGCAGTTGTTGTACTTGGGCTGGTGGTGAATGTGTAGAAGACAAATTTACAAAAGCATGTTGGGATGATATGAAAGAGCCTCCTGAAGGAGCTTATTACTGTGATGACTATAATTCATACACAGATCCAACACTATGTGCTCAAATTGCAGGTGATCCTTGGTTTATGCCATGTAATTGGGATTCAAACACAAGCAGGTGTATCTTTAAACATGATGATGTGTTTGGGGACAAAGACAAAAATATTATGGCCATTGATAACAAGAAAAACTGTGAAGCAGCAGGGGGTAAATGGATACTAGACACTTACTGTGAAGGTAATGTTGCTATACCTATGGGTAGATGTGAATTCAAATTTGATGAAGAAAGAAACTGTGACAAAGAATGTTTTGCTTGTGAATACAAAACTGATAAAACTAATTGGGCAAGTCAAGCTGATGCTAAAGCGGCATGTGGAGCATCTAAGTCTGGTATCTGTGGCTTTACTGAAGACTCAACTGCACCAAATGGTTATGGATATTGTAAACCAAAAGAAGAATTCAAAAGTGGGCAAGCTGGTGACTGTAAATCAGACTGTGGTTCTTGTGCGTCAATGGGAGATCCAACAGCATCTGAGAAGTTTTCAGGAAATACTGCTCAATATGAAACTTGTATAGCTCCATCTTGTTATTGTTCAAACAGTCCGGCAAAATGTAAATGGCTGGCTGACCCAAACAAACAAACAGATGAAGCAGCAGGAGTTTGTGTTTCTAAATCAGAAAAAACATGTCAGGATCAATGTGACAAATGTTATGATGAAGGGAACTGTAAAAACAAAGGTGGTAAACTAGGTAATGCTACTGCAGCAGCAGTTTGTGAATGGTCTGGATCAATCTGTCAATATAAATCTGGAGCAGATTCATTAGAAATTTGTTGGGATGGAATAGATAATAATGATGACAATAAGATGGATTGTGCAGACTCAATGTGTTTCTCAGATCCGTTCTGTGGTGGAGAATTTATGTTTTCATCATTTGGAGTAGACTGCTTTGGATACGATGAGGAAACACCTTGTGAGAATGAGGGTTGTGTCTGGATAAACGAGACATGGGGTAGCAGATGTGATATTCCTGCAGCAGCATGTTGGAAACTAGATGGAACAAACCAAACTTATTGTGAAAATAATTCAATAACTGGAGTAGGTACATGTGAATGGCACTCAGGCTTTGGTGGAATGTGTGAAGGAAACTGGAACATTGGAAGTGCATGTCATGGATTAAATGAAGTGTCTTGTGATGGTGCCAATGCTTTAGGCTGTACTTGGCTTGTAGATGATTGGTGTACAGAATTTGGAGCCATTTGTGAACCAAATGATGCATACAGTGGATCATGGTACAAATGTTGGGAACATGATATGGATGGAAATGCAACTTGTAGGACTTCAGGTACAGCTGATGGAGATGGGAACTATCCTTGTGATTGGGTACCTGATCCATGGTGTGCACAGCAAGGTGTAAACGCAGGATTCTGTGAGCATGAGAGCTTTGCTTGTATGCAATATGATGACAATCAAACTGCCTGTGGTCTAGCCGGAAATTGTACCTGGCAGGTAGATTCATATGGTAGTTTTTGTGAACCGAGTATGGGTGAAGATTGTAAAAACCAACCAAACGCAACCGAATGTTCAGATGCAGGCTGTAACTGGATGTCTGGATTCTGTGACCCAGCTGGATTTGGCGGTGAAATGATGCCAGGAATGTCTGGTGGTGGCGGCGGTGGCGGTGGAAGTGGTATGACAATGGGAGGATCAGGTATGCAGTGTATGCAATATAATGGAAACCAAACAAATTGTGAAGCACAAACAGGTTGTGGTTGGTTTGATGAACCTTGGCCTTTCTGTGATATCAACTTTGCTAGCAATTGTCCTCAACACTCCTATAATCAAACAGTCTGTGAGGGAGAATCTTTATGTATGTGGAATCCAGATGCTAGTTTCTGTGATGAAAAAGCATTTGAGTGTATGTGGAATCAAACATTGCAGACTGATCTAGCTATTTGTGATGCACATCCTTTATGTGTTAATGCTACTGGGTATTGTGAACCTGCTGCGTTTACAGTAAGTACTCAGGCAGAATGTGATGCATTGAATGAATCATTCAAATGGGCAACAGGATGGTGTAACCCGGGTATGGCAGCTCAATTCTTCCAAGGAATGGAAATGAGTGGACCTCCAACACCTCTTGGAAATGATCCACTTGATAATGACATTGAAGCTGAAGTTGATATTCTTGACTTTGGTATGAAAGACATGGGAGATGCTTATGGATTTGGTATTGGAATTAGAGACATGGCCAATGCAGCAGCATGTAATAACATTAAAATGCAGGGAGGAACAGGCGGTGGAACAAATCAGACCACATATTATTGGTATTTTGATACAGATAGTAATCAATCAAATAACTGTGCACTAAACCATGACTCAAACGAATTGGGTTATGAATTCTACATGAAAAATGGTTGGGTATATGATGACCAATCTGGAAGTGTAACAGAATCTCCATCTGCATACAGATGTTCAGAAGGCTCTTGGATTAAGGCTGAAATCAGTGTTAGTAGTGTTCGACAAATAATGTGTTCCATGATAGGTGGAGCAATGATAGCTATTGATATGGATGATCTGGAAAAATACACAGATATGTATGACGAAAATGCTGATTTAAGAGTGACAGTTGCAAGTGCTGGTCCGTCAAACAATGAGACAGATCCATCAGACTCTGCTAGTGCAGGATATGCAACACCTGGATCATTTGACTTCTCATTTGATGACTTAGATATGTTCAAGTTTGAAACAGATGGTTCTAAAAAAGCAGGTAAAGAAGGATCAAGCACAGGTTGGATAGATTATGCAACTGATGCAGATTGTTGGACTTCCTCTGGCTGTGGAGATTATGCCTGTAAGGCACATCCTTATTGTGTAAACAATTCATTGGGTGTTGAGGCAAATAACTTTGTTGACTCTAAAACACCAATGATAATAGGTATCTCTAAGGAAGTATACCCAGATGGTGCATTCATTGCTTACTACACAGATAAACCAGCAAATGGAACGTTGAAGTTCTATAAAAATGACAGTACATGTAAAGCAACGTCATTAAATGTAACAATTGCAGACGTTGGAGTAGCAAATTCAGATGTAGAGGCATACAAACTGTGGCACACAGCAGAAATTGACATTAATAACTTGGGCTATAACTTAGATGCCGACACAAGATATTATTACAAAGTCAAAATCTGTGACCAAGCAGGAAAATGTGGAGAGAGTAAATGTTCAAGCTTTAGAACTGAAACAAATACAAACTGTCCATTCTGTAAGTTTGTAACAAGGCTAAAAGCTCCAACTGGATGGGAAGTTAAATACGACTTAAATCAAGATGCAACCTATGAACACTGGCAAGGAAATGTATGTGGCGATGCAGCAGGAATGAAGACCAACTACACTAATGCCAGAAGAGCAAACATCTTGCTGACATCAACTGACAACACATCTTACATTGAATTCCTGGATACAAGAATTACAAAAACAGGTCTAAACAGTAAAACAAGTGAGATTGATTCAAGTGGTGCATTGCAATCTGGAACAACAGAATCCACATCAGGAGCTACAGTTGGTTATGCTGGTATGGCAGAAGCAACAAGAGATAAGATCGTCAATAATCTTTATCCTCAAAAATGTTTGATGAAGATACCAAGTGAGGGAACTTGTGAAGAGTTCTGGCATTGTAATAACGATATGACTTTATGTCTGAACAGAACCTCAGAAGCAACACTGAATGTAACTGGTAGTGATTTCTGTATCTGGGAAGTGCCATACTGTCAATTCTCTACATGGGTTGGTGGACAACCAGGAGAAGCAGCAGCAGCTTCTTCATCTAGTAGTGGAGGTGGGGGAGGCGGAGGAGCAATTGCCACGGCAACTAAAACCACATCAGAAACAAGAGTTTGGGCAGAGATCAAAGCTGGAGATAAAATCTCCATGCCCGTCTCAAAAGAAGAGATCCCTATCTCCCAGGTAGAGTTTACAGTTGAAAATGACAAACTTGGTGCTGAAGTTAAAGTATCAGGTCTAGGTGAAAAACCAACCAGTGTTTCAGCAGCCTCAAATAAAGTCTATAAATATCTGGAAATCGCACCAAAAGTAATAACAACAGATGACGTTAGCAGTGTTAAAATCGACTTTAAAGTACCAAAAACTTGGGTTGTTGAAAACAACATCAAAAAAGCAACAATAGTGCTGCTTAGATATGTGGACGACAAGTGGGTAGAACTATCTACAACCAGTAAAGGATCTGATTCAACCAATTACTTTTTCCAAGCTGTGTCCCCAGGATTTAGCTACTTTGCTATCTCAGCAGAACAATCAGAAGTAGCACAAGAAGTTGTTGTAGAAAAAGAAGCACAGCAAGAGGAAGCTTCAACAGTTGAAGAAGAAACCCCAGCAGAAGCTGCAGAAGAAGAACAAGAAAGTGAAGGACAAAAAGATGTATTAAAAAACACTGTAATCGTATTGGTTGTTGTTGCACTGGCAATATTAATACCTGTGTTTATTGTTTTCTTCAAGAAGAAAAAAGAGTAAAATTATTTTTTTCTTTTTCTCTTTATTAATCTTAAAGTAAATTATATATACTGAAATATTAAATATAATATTAATGCTAACAAACATATTAAAGATAATCAATCCCTTCTTTAACATCCCTGGGTTTTATAACAAATATTACATCTTATTCTTCCTTGTAAATCTTATCCTCTTAATTTACTTCTTGATACCATGGATAAAAAAACAAAAACTAAAAATCTCAAAAACAGCAAAAATTGCTTTAGTTCTAATTATAATCTCGCATGTTGTAAACTGCACAGTCAGCATGAACCCAATAAACAACATAGCTGACATAGGTGTGCAGGAAGTATGTCAGGCAGATAATCTTTTTAATAACAGCAGGATAGAAAAATTTGAAAGAACCCATGGATTTAGTATTCTTATTTACTTTGCTAAACTTCTCTTTTCAAATACTGCTACCTATTACTTAACAGGAGCATTAGGTATTCTAGGAAGTGTTTTGATAATTATTTTACTATTCATAACAATAAAAACCTACACAAAAAAAGACCACTATGCAATCCTTGGTTGTTTGACTTATATTCTAATTGATTATGTTGTTCTCACCTCAAGCACTTATGTAACAGGTCTGACCTATTCATCATTAATAATCCTGTTTCTATTCATATTATACCTAACAGAATCACCAAAAAACAAACATCCAAGACTTATATTCTACACAACACTATTTTCAATGTTCTTTCGAATGGAAAACGCAATACTCTTTATCCCCTTCATAATTTACTTAATAAAAAACAGGACATTTGTCAAACCAATTGATATACTAGTCGGATATTTATTACTTATTCCAAACTTGGTTCCGATATATAACCATAGTATGGTGCATTCCAGTATTGGTAAGTTTGGTTTTTCACTTAATTCCTTAAACCTATCATTCACAACTGCCTTTATCCAAATGTTCTCATCAATCTTCTTTGTTTTTTTATTAATTGGATATCTTAAGTTAAAGAAAACAACTAAGTGGATTTTACCAAGTTTAATTATAATATACTCAGCATATTTTGTTTATCAGAGTTTTTTACAAAGACATCTTTTGAATCTAATACCTATTCTAATAGCATATATCTTGATTGGGTTAAGCTTTACTAGTAATTTAAGCAAAAACCGGATCTGGAAAATTTTGGTTGTTGGTTTGTTTATTTATTCATTAATTTTCATCCAGCATAATCTCTTTACTAGATACCCTGAAAACTCTCATTACATAACCTCCCAAAAACAAGCTGGAAAAATAATGGGAAATGATTCAATAATTATATATACAGAGCAATGTCTTGCAGATACTTATTCAATATTCTACAACAATTATATAATTGTAAATCTGCCATTAGGCAACATGCATCACACAATGGATGATTTTCTCTCAGAACACTCTGCTTTAGAATATGACTATATAATCTTCTTGCAGGACTGGAAACCAGAAAAAAAGGAACTAGAATCTGTATTTAACATTAATCTAACAGAACAAGAACAAGTGGGCGTTGTAAAAATATATAAAATAGAATAATACTACCTTGTAACTGTAAAACTTTCTACTTTTTCTTTCAAAACCTTGGCTTTTTTATTTTTTTCAAAGTGCTCCCTTACTGGCTTGATCATCTCATTAATATAAAAAGCAGTTGATTTTTTTAAGTCAAGTGGGTGAATATCTCCATTAACATATGCTTCTTCCAATTCTTTGTAACTATTAAATGTAACATTACCTCCAAACTTTACAGGTCTCTTAATCTGAAAACAGTCATATTTTTCAAAAACAATGCATTTACACCATTCAAGAATCGGATTTTCTTCAACTTGCTTTTCTGGACACCATGCTTTCTCAAGCTTTCTATAAATGTCTTTTTCAGTATCTGTCATAAAAACAGCAGAATCTGGTTTGGATTTGCTCATCTTTAATTCCATTGTTCTTTCTTCAGCATTTAGATCCTTAGCTACAGGCTGGTTGAGACCCATAAGCATTCTATGACTAACAATAACTGGTTTCCAAAATCCAAGTTTAGGCCCAAGTTCTCTAGCTAATATATTGACCTTTGTTTGGTCAACTCCTAATTGGCAAACATCAACATCCAGATAAAAAATATCAGCGGCTTGCATAACTGGCGCAAATATCTGAGATGCTTGTCTCATCTCGCTTTCTTTTCTACCCAAAATCGTCCCGCATCTCACGATTCTTTTAATAGTTGAATTAATAGCAATTCTCATCACAATTTTCCAATACTCTGGATCTGATACTGCATCAGAAGCCCAAACAAACTCAACATTGTCCATGTTCATACCACAAGCTTTCCAAACCTCAATAAAATACTCACCAACAATTTTAATTTTTTCCAGATCACCACCCATCTTGTTATTTGCCCATGCATGCCAATCTGCCACCCACATCTTAAAGTGAGCGCCTGCTTTTATCATCTTGTTAACATTAATAGCTCTTAAAATACCCTGAGCAATATGAATATTACCTGAAGGCTCAAAACCATCATAAGCAACAAACTTTTTCTTTTTTTCAAGCAATTCTTTTAGATCTTTCTCTGTTACAATCTCTTCTCCAACTTCTCTTATTAGCTTTAATCTCTCATCAACTTTCATTTTAATATCTCAAACTATTTTCATTTATTAAATCTTTTGGAAAAATAAAAAAAACAAAAAAATTTGGCCTACTCATTACCCCAAATATCTCTTGCGACTTGAGCAACAAGCTTTAGCTTCTTTTTCTGCGTTTCAAAGTCAATAGAGTTTCCTTTGGCAACAGATGCAAATCCGCATTGGGTGCTAATGGCAAGCCTTTCAAGAGGAATAAACTTTGAAGCTTCTTTAATCCTAAGCTTTAGCTCCTCAGCTGTTTCTTCTCTTGGTGTCTTTGTAGTCACCAATCCTAAGACAACTACTTTGTCTTTTGGCACATGTTTTAAAGGTGCAAAATCTCCTGAGCGCTCATCATCAAACTCAAGCAGCAATCTTTGTGCATGGGTTTTTCTAAAAACTCTTTCAGCGATCTTGGTATAGCTACCCTTGGCCATAAACCTACTTTTGTCATTGCCCCTGCAGATATGAATCCCGAAAGTAATCTCTGGATGCTTGTCAACTATAGCATTCATCATCTCAATTCCATCATCAATAAGCTCGTCAGGATCAAATCCTTTACTTTTAAACCACTTCTGCTGATGTGGGTCAATTAACATGCCGAACTCAGGAGCATCAAACTGAATATACTCCACTCCAAGTCTTTCTAACTCCTCTACTTCTTGTTCAAGGATTTTTTGCACATCAGCTAAAAACTTCTTGTTAGATTTATATGCCTTATCAGAGACTCCTGGCAACCAGTAGTATGCATACATGGTGGGGCTTGGCAAAGTTACCTTAATTTGTTTCTTGGTTAGGCCTCTAATAAAACAAAACTCCTCAGATGACATGTGTCTTTTCTGTTTTACTTTACTCACTACAGCAACAGTCACTGGATCTTTTATTTTGTTGCCTTCCATATCGAACCAATCAACCCAATTACCCGTTACAGTGTCAAACCCTTCAGTTGCCTGAGTCAACTGGCTCGCAAATACATTCCTTCTCATCTCTCCATCAGTCACTACATCAACACCTGCTTCCTCTTGAATAGCAATACATCTTTTAACTGCATCATCTTCAATCATCTTGAACTTAGCATTGCTAATCCTCTTCTCTTTGAGTTTTTCCCTTGCTTTCAGAAGTGGTTTTGGGCGAAGCATACTACCAATTACTTCTGCCCTCCACTCTTTCATTTTGTTTACCATTTTCTTGATTACCTCTTGTGTATTTCCACTTTCTGAGAGATCTTGTAGTCTAGATGATGTGGAACAGGATCTTGCTCGATAATCCACCTGGCTCTTTCTGACAGTCTGGATGGATCTATGGCATTGGCTAC
This sequence comes from uncultured Methanosarcinales archaeon, assembly GCA_964419615.1. GTDB lineage: Archaea > Nanobdellota > Nanobdellia > Woesearchaeales > JAGVZT01 > JAANXH01. Next base: position 27,427 of record CAYQPU010000019.1, read on the forward strand.
ACTAAATTTTATACCATCTATCTCACTTAGTATACCTCTAAACTCATCCTTTGTTAATGATGCACAAACTGAATTGGCTAGATCTCTCCAGATTGCTGGTTTGGTATAACTAATACGTGCAGCCAACAATTCTTCAGAGATATCTCTGCGAAAGTCCCAGATATGTATCTGCCCTCCACTCTTTGTCACTTTGACCATCTCCTCTAATGCAGTTTTGGGATTGTGCAACTGATGAAAAGTGTTTTGACACACAACTACATCAAACAACTCCTTGAACTCATTGGGAATTGAGTAAACCGAGATTGGCGAAAACCTCATTATATTCTCATCTATCTCCTTAGCAAATTTCCCATCTAAGTATTCCATCATCTGCATTGAAGGATCTATGCCAAACACAAATCCTGCTCCAGCTTTGCTTAGCTCCTCAGATAAATTACCTGGTCCTGGTCCCACTTCCATTATCACTTGACCCTCAATTTTTGTATTCTTAAATCTAAGATCTTCAACAGCTAAAACATAATCTGCATTTTCTGGATAATCACAAGCCTCATTATATCTAATCGCATCATTCCCTTCTACTAGTTCACTTTGCTCTGGAATCCTAATACTAAGATCCACTCCTGCAATAAATGCAGCTATCTGCTCTTCTATTTCATCTTTGTTATTCATTTTCTTCTTCCTCCTACTTGTCACCCCTTATCACACTCTTTATCCCTGCACCCGGACTTGAACCAGGATCAATCGGTCTACAGCCGATTACTTTGCCATTAAGCTATGCAGGGTAAATTACCAATTAGTGGGAACTAGGTGAACCTATTATATTTAATTGAATCAAATTCAAAAAAACATCAAAAAATTTATAAATAATTGAATTTTATTCAAAAATATGAAAAACATTAAACCAAAACTAATCAAATTGTTTAAGCAGGGTTACTGTACGCCACAAATAGCAAGAGTGGCAAAAAAGATCAAAGAACCTTCAACAACTATTCATTATAATATAAAGAAATTGGAAGAAGAAGGGGCAATAAAACTATACAAAGCGGTCTTTGACTACAAGAAAATAAATCAAGGATTTTGTTGTTATACCTTGGTGAACTTAAGTCCAAAAGAATACAAATCACCTGAAAGAATAGCTAGACAGTTTGCACAACTTGACGAAGTTGAAAGTATTGACATACTCACTGGAGACTGGGGAATGATACTTAAAGTAAGGACTGAAGATCAAGAAAATTATTTTGAGTTCCTAAAAAACAGTATATTCAGAGATGGAGTTGCAGAGGTAAAAACAATGATCTCATTAAAGCAAATTAAAACAGAATTTGTTAAGTTGTAGGACAATTAGGCTAATGTAATGCTTTTTGTATTCTTTTATCCAAAAAAGATATAAACACAAAGCCAATTATAACTGCATGATCAAATCAATAATCTTTGATTGGGGTGGAGTTTTAGCTCCTTCAGATAATAAGATTGCAGCTGTTAGGTTAAGGAAGAATTTTGATTTTGATGTTAATGAATTTTACAAATATTTTGAAGAACATGAAGATAATTTATGTCATACAAATGAGGATAAGAAGTTTTTATTGATTGCTTCTAAAAAGTTCAATATACCAGTTGGGTCAATAATTAATGCTCTAAGTGCTGATCCTCCGGATGAAGTATTTGAAATTGCCAAAAGCTTATCTAAAAAATACAAAACATACATCTTATCCAATCAATTAAAGTTTAGAACAGATTATATTAAGAGTACATTTGATTTAAGTTTTTTTGATAAAGTATTTTTTTCTAATGAAATCGGTTTGAAAAAGCCAAATAAAGATATATTTAATTATTTACTAAAAGAAATCCAAAATAAACCTGATGAGTGCCTGTTTATAGATGATCTGTCTGAAAATATTCAGGTTGCAAAAAAACTAGAATTTAATACAATCTTATTCAAAAACTTAGAGCAACTAAAAAAACAGCTTTCGTCATTCTCATTAGATTATTAGTGTGTTACTTCTTTTTTATGAGATATGAGAAAAATTTATATAAAGCAGAATTCGTGATATAATTAAAATGAAAAGAGTGATAATTTTTCTATTAATAATCCTATTAGTGGGCTGTAAATCTAATGATCCTGTAAAAGAACCAGAACAACTTGATGAAAATATTGTTGAAAATTCTCAGCCAGTCCAAGAAGAAAGTGATCAAGAAAAAAACTCGGAGATTGAGTTGAATGTTGTTAAAATTCCAGATTCAATTATATCAAACTGTATTGGTTTTCTTAGTGGAGATCCAGAGGAATCAGCCTCATTTAGTGAAAAAAGTGGAGCATGGGTGAGACCACATATAGGTCCATTTGTGTGGGATAATGTGCAAAAAGAGGGATACCGAGAAACAGATATGTGGGTAAAATCCTCTGGGAAAAATCAAGTGGCAATCCTAGCCACAGTGTGGCCATATTCAGACAAAGATCAAGCAAGATGTCATGCTACCAGCTGTAAAGTATCAAAAACTGACACATTTTATCCAACATACGGGCCTGGATTACCTATATCAAGATGTGCTCCTTGTGATTATGAAGATTATAAAGAATTTCTAGTAAATCTTGTAGAAAGATATGATGGGGATGGTATTGATGACATGAAAGGATTGACAATTCCTATAAAATATTGGGAAATTATGAACGAACCAGAAATGAAAGAGGATTTCCTCACATTCTTTAAAGGATCTAAAGAAGACTATGTGAAAATTCTAAAAATTAGCAATGAAGTAATCAAAGAAACTTGTCCTGATTGTGTTATTGTTCAGGGAGGATCTGCAGGAAGTTTTAACACAATATCTTATTGGAGAGATATATTCAAATTAAATGGTGATGAGTATTTTGATATTGCGAATGTCCACTATATTAATCACGGGGATCTTGCAACATTAAATGTAAAAGAATTCAAAAAATTAATGGACGAATTTGACATTAGTAAACCAATTTGGGTAACAGAGGTTGAATGGCAAACCGATGACCATGTCAGTGTTGTTAGGGGATCCATTGAAGCTGGAGCATCAAAATTCTTTCTACCAAATGTGTTAACAGAGTGGGTTATTGATGGTAATGTTGTAAAAGAAGATTCAATTGATTCTAAGGATAAAAAAGATGATGGTGTAGATTACACTAAAAAAGAAGACGGTGTTGATTATACTGTAGAAGAAAAGAATGCAAAGAAAACATTATCAGAACAAGACAAAAAAAGTTATTTAGAAATACTGCATTTGTGTCCTTAAATTGAATTTGATAATGAACTTAAGGTTCTTTTATGGAGCCCTTAAACTTTTACTTACTCTGATTTAGTTACATTATTATACTTATTAGGATTTGTTAAACCTGTAAATTGGAAAACAAGGATAATAAAATAGAACTGCCTGATGAAGTCTTGTTTATTACAAATATGTGTAATAATAACTGTTTGATTTGTCAAGACAGAACCACTGGTTTGTCAGTCACAAAGACCTTAGAACAGCTTAAAGAGGAAGTTAATAAAAAACACAAATTAGGTGTAACTGGGGTAAGTATATACGGAGGGGAGCCTTTCACCTTTTTTAGGCTGCTTAACCATCAAAAGTCTTTCTTTAACTGGTCTTTTAATCCAGCCAAATAGGCATTCATTAGTACCAACAGTCTCATCTAACAAGCCCACTCCATAAGCAGTAAAGCCTTCATACACATAGCCATTTGCTATATCAACTGTTCTGCTATCAGATGATAATTCATCAACTATGGATTCTAGAGCCTGATATACAAGCCTAGAGATTGCAGTTTCATCATATTGTTTCATTTAACCACCTAAAAATAGGAATAAATCACTTAAATAAATACTTGATTGTTGTAATTTATCTAAAATCTGTAATAATACTCAAAGTTATTACTAAATTTAGGGAAAATACACTTAATATACTTAAATAAAAATTATGGGTTGATTATCTCACTAACAATCTCATAAACTTCAGAATATTTCTCAGGATCAACCATGTCTCTATGTAAATCTACACCTA
>CAYQPU010000020.1:0-30204 GCA_964419615.1 uncultured Methanosarcinales archaeon
TCATAGAACACATCCACAAAAACCCCCATCTTCAGATGGAGGGAATCTGTTATTTTAATTGTTTTTTGTATTCTTTTAGTTCGTCTAGGAATCTTTTAATTGTTTTTGAAACATGAGTTGGTTGAGTTCTAAGGATTTTTGCTGTTTCCTGCAAAATATCTCCCTCATAATTTTCCTTTGAAGTGAGTTTGAGTTCAATAGTGTTAATTTTCTTTTTCTTCTTGACAGCTTTTCTTGCTTTTTTCCATTTTTGGAAGAGTTCTTGTGCACGTGCAGGAATTTCATTTTGAGAAACATTCAGTAGTTTGGATAGTTCTTCCAAAATTTTTTCATCTGAATGTTCTTGTTCTTGTGCTGCAGATCCTGCTACAAATTCAATTCTAACTATTCCGTCTTGCACTTTTGTTGATTTTAGGATTTTTATGTTCTTAATTTCTGATGTTTTGTTTAAATGAGTTCCACCACAAGCTTCAACATCAATTTGACCAATTTTTACTATTCTTACTGTTTTTCCTGGAACAGCCCCACCTTGGTAGATTGCCATTCCAAATTTATCTTCTGCTTCTCTTCGAGGATAAAACCCTTTGGTTATTTTTAGATCTTGCTTAACAATGCGATTAGCCTTTTTTTCAATTTGTTTTAGTACATCTTCACTTAGGGACTCATAGTGAGTTATGTCCAAATGTGCCTTTTTTAATGTTTTTTTTGCACCTGCTTGATTGATATGATTGCCAAGTACTTTTTTTGCTGCTGCATTTATTACATGGGTTGCTGTGTGATGTTGTGATAGTAAAGTTCTTCTTTGCAGATCAACATGACTATGTACTTTTGCACCTGGTTTAAACCAAGGTTCTGTTTCGAGCACATGAACAATGATTGCACCTTGTTTGAATACATCAAGAACTTCAATTTCTTCAATTTTTCCTTTGTCATGTAATTGCCCTCCTGATGTTGGGTAAAATAATGTTTGATCCAAGATTACATTTTTCCCGATTACCATTAACACATTTGCATTGAATTCTGTTTTTTTGTAGTCATCATAGTAGTTTGCCTTTGTTTTAGGGATTCCATCAAGACTGAGTGTGTGTTCACGTGTTGTTGCATGAATTTGCTGCTTTCCTTCATGAAGACTAGATACCATTGCAAAGAAATTTGGAGGAACATTCACTTCTTTCCCAAGTTTTGCAGCTTCAGCTTTAACCATTTCAGGGTTAATGCCTTGTGAGTCATACAGTTGCAACAAGGTTTTTGTTGTGATACTTTTTCTAATAATTTTTTCTACAACTTTTTTTGTTTTTGCCTTGGTTGCAAGGTATTTTTCTTTTTCAACATTAAGTATTGTTGAGATGTTGTCAAGATTTTTCATGAGTTCAGGAAAGATTGGCTTTAAGTATTCAGCATGCCATTTACATATTTGACCAAGATCTATGTTCCAATCAAAACGGTCTGCAAATCCAAGACTTCTTCGGATGAGAACTCTAAGGTTGTACCCACCACCTACATTTGATGGAAGTGCCCCATCACTTAATGAAAATAATAGAACTCTTGTGTGTTCTCCAATTGAAAATATCCCAGCCATTGGCTCAATTTTCTTTTTGAGTTCATCTACCTTTAAATTCATCTTGGTTGCAATTTCTTTCCAAGATTTTTCAACATCCTCAATTTCATCAAGATTTAGTTTACCTGCATGTGGTGCAAATTCTTTCATGAACTCAACATCATATTTTACTTTTGTTTGTTTAAGTAGATTGGTTATTACTGTTGGAAATACTGCATCATAGATTGTGGGTGTTGCTTGTGTGAACCAAGCATTTCGTTCCATACCCATTCCCATGTCACATACTTTTAGTTTTAGATCGATTAGTTTTCCCTCTGGAGTTTGTTCATATAGCATGTAGACTTGATTTCCAAGTTCAACTCCTCTTACAAAATATTCCATGCATGGTCCTGCATTTCCACCACCTGCCCAGGCATCTTCATGAAATGTGATTTCAGAGTCTTTTAGTCCCAATCCTTTGTTGAGCCAATCTTTTATGTCGTTAAATACTTGATCTTGATCCCAGTGTTCTTTTGCAACAAACATGTGCTGACCAATCATTACAAATCCTGTCAAATGACTTCCAGTATAGCCTACATTATCAATGTCAGAGAACCGCATACAAAATTGTGGGATTACTAGCTTTGTTGCTGGTGGTTTTACTTCACCAGAAATTACATACGGTTGGAATGCTGCAATTGATGCTATGGTAAATTCCATTGTTGGGTTCCATCTTGCAACAACAGGGTATCTTTTTATTGGTGTGTACCCTAATTTTGTGAAAAGTGAGGAGAATTCTTTCCAGACCAGGATATAACTTAACGGTTTTGAAGGATTATCTTTAAAAAATGTGAAACCTCCTGAGCATATTGAGTCTCCACAGACTTTTCTGTTTTTGTCTGTAGTCCAGTAATAAGTTTTACATTTAGGACATTTTTTTCTATGAAAACCAGATTTTTTCAAAACATTTGTAGCATAGTATTTATCTGGATCTTTGGATGCTTTGATTTTTAATTCTTTTTTTAGCTCTTTATCTGATTTCATAGAAGCTTTGAAAGTATTTTTTCTTATAAATCTTGCTATCAAAGATGAATTTTTTTGTTAAATAGAATAAAAAAAAAGAATTTAATAAATTTTCATAAAACTGTATGCTGTGTCTTCTGCACTTAAACTTCCAGTTTGAGTCAATTCAACTTGGTATTCACTTCCATCAAATAAAGTTCTTGCAGTGTTCATAATAATCTCATATGCAGTTCCAACAGATTTTATATCATCTTTTCTCATTTCAAACAGTCTGCTAATATTAGAATCAGGATCAGATAGAATTTCCCACAAGCTATCTTTTGGTGCATCTGAAACATATTTTAGTGCAAACTCTTCTCTGCCTTCGCAAATTAATCTTAATGTGGTTTCGTGTTGATTTTCCATAAATGTTACAACTCACCAATAGATTATAAACTTTTTGGTACAAAGTCTCAAATGTTAATTATTTCCCAAAGCTAATATTTAACGAAAATTTTAAATAAGCTTGAATATATGAAGGGTTCATGAGTGATGAGGAAAAAAAGAGGATTTATGTAGTTCCTAACCCACCACTTAATTGTCTAACTATTGTTTATCAGGATGTTTTCCACTTTAAAAGTTTGTATATTTTAATGTATGAGCACTGTACCCAGCATGGTTGGCAGAGTTTTCAAGGACCATGGCAAGCTGGTGGTGGTAAGGATAAGTATGAGACAACTATTTATGATAATAGAGATCCTGGTAATAGAAAGCTTTGGATTTGGTGGAGGATGCAAAAGCCTGCAGATAACCCATATTACAAATATTTTATGAATATTAATTTTATGTTCCTTGGCTGGAAAGAGCTTGAGGTTATGCATAAGGGTACTAAGTATAAAGGTCATATTGGAGAGTTAACTGTTTTTATCAGGCCATGGATTAGATGGGACTTTGGTGACAAATGGGATAATCATTTGTTTTTGAAACATGTGCATCCGTTTTTTGTTAATAGGATCTTTAAAGAAGATATGCTTGCTCGTGAGGATGAATTGTTGATGGAAAGTTATAGATTACAAGCTGTTATTAAGAAGTTCTTAGAACAGAAATCATTTATTCCAGATAGAGATATTTTATATGAACCTAGAAGGAAGTTTGGTTAGTTGTTTGTTTTTCTTTTTTCTTAGTATTTGAATTTTATAATTTTGCCACCACGGCGGATGTCGTCGCTTTGCTCCTCGTCAGACAGCCCGAAGGGCCCAACCCCTGTCTGACCATCACCGTGGCAAAATACACACCCCAAATGAACCAGTTTAATATATTGTTTAGAGAAAACTATATAAACAAAATATTATCCCTTATATGTTAGGCCTCCGTAGCATAGTAGCTATTGCGGCAGAAGATTCAGAATATCTTGAATCGTGCCGAACCTTGTAAGCTGCAGGTCGAGGGTGCAACTCCCTCCGGAGGCTTTTTTTCTTGTATTTAATGTTTTAACTTATACAGTTAAGTGTCTGTGTTTTTAAACCACAGATTGTATGTTTTCTCCACACAGGAGAATGAGAAAAAACCAAATATACAACCGTAAGAATATATACAAAAATGAGCTGAGGAGGCTTACTGAAGCTGAAATTTCTGAGTCAAATAGTGAATGCATTATTAGGTTCCACAACTATCTTAGAGCCAACAAAAATAGTGAGCAAAGGATTGTTAAGCTCTCATCACAGCTAAGGAAGATTGCCAAAATTCTTGATAAAAGCTTTGAGAGTGCTACTAGACAGGATATTGAAAAGGTGTTAGCTGAGATTTATACCTCAACTTATACACGAAGAGGGCAATCTCCCAAAAGCTACTCACCATCCACCAAAAAGGACTATGGTAGAATTCTAAAGCAGTTCTACAGGTGGATTGAAGGCACTGAGAAGATACCAGACAGGGTTGCATGGATAGACACAAAACTAGCTCAGAATGAGTCAATTCTCAATATGGAGCTTATCACATGGGATGATATTAACAAATGTACCGAAGTAGCTGACAATCCAAAAGATGTTGCTTTTATCAATTTCATATATGAGGCAGGGCCAAGAATCGGAGAGATGCTAAATATGAAAATATCAGATGTTATATTTAATAAGCAATATGCAAAAGTACGGCTAGTTGGTAAAACCGGCGAGCGTTGGATCCCAATCGTTATTTCTACACCTTACCTTGCCCAGTATTTGAACACCCATCCAAAGAATAATGACACAGATTTCTTCTGGTTAAGCAGCAGTGACAAGAACAGAAATACTCCATTGAAGTATACAGGTGCAGTTATGCTTATAAGAAAATTATTCAGAAAAGCAGGAATCAGTAAACGATGCAATTGTCACAGTTTTCGACACAGCCGAGCCACTGATTTGGCCACAAAACTCACTGAGCCTCAGCTACGCTTATTCTTCGGCTGGACACGCTCTAGTGATACTCCGTCATTCTATTGCCATCTTAGTGGACGAGACCTTGAGTCACCAATTCTTGCACTAAATGGTATTGGAGATGAAGAAGAAACTGAAAACAATAAGCCAGTTATATGTACATTATGCAAGAATGTGAACAAGCCAAAATCCAGTTTCTGCTCAAGTTGCGGTTATGGGCTATCTGTCAAATCTGTTCTGGATGCTGAAGTTAAAGCCAAGGAAGAGGTCAACAAAACTATTGAGTATTTTATGGAGCTGTCAAAGAATCCACAACTGCTAGCTGAGTTCCAAAAATTCAAGCGAGAATATGAAAGTAGACTCAGGAAGGGTTAACTTATACAATCTTACTAACATATATTTAAAGTTACATTGTTAAATAATTTGTAAGATATTAACTCAAAGTAAGAACTTACGTATGCAAAATTCTGCCAACAATAGTTAAAACAGTAGAGGGAACTATATGAAGATAGACGCAATAAGAAAACACTATAAATTCTTGCAACATAAAAATCAGACTGAGATAAGAGCAATCAAAAAAGGTGAAATCCCAAAGATTGTGTTTGTTAAAACTCAGGAGGAGTTTGAAGAAAATGTTGTATCTCTAAACTCTAGAGGATATGATGTATATGTAGGAGTTCATGAAAGAAAAATTGGAGGTACAAAAGATGCTGATGTGACTTCATGCAAATGTGTATTTGTGGATTTTGATTGTGATAATCATCATGAAGTTAGTAAGTTTGAACAATTTTGTGAAAAGAACAAGTTGAGATATGCTTATAAGATTAGAACAAGTCCAGGTGCCTGTTATCATTATTATTTTCCCATCCCAGAAATTACTGGGCACAAAGATATTAAAAATAGTCTAAAAAGAGCTAAAAAAGTATTCACAAAAAGTGGAATCTGTGAAGGCATTGACCCAGTTGTTTACAATCCATCACGTATTATGAGGGTCTGGGGTACTCACAATAAAAAGGAGGACCGAGATAACTTTGAAGTAAGAATAATTGAGGAACAGGATATAACAGAAGAAGAGCAGAGGCACAATTACCAACAAATTACAGACCTTGCCAGCAAGATTATAAGTAGTACAAATTCAAGGCAAAGAACAGACACAGCTCCAATACATTGCCCAATAATGCATGCTGTTGTGAACAATGAAATCACTAAAAAGGATGTTGAAAAAAACAATGTTTTATTTAAGAATGCAGCTATATACTACTTCTATCGCAAAGGTGATACTGAAGAAACCAGAAAAATTTTGCATAGTATTGCCACAACTCAAAAACATGATGCTAGGGAGATATTAAGTTGGTTTGATAAGGCAAGTAAAGGTGATATGAGCTTTAATTGTCTCGAGATAATTAAATGGCAAAACAGAAACAAACTGGAATTAGCAGATTGTCAAGCTTGCTATAATCAGCAAATATTACATGATAATACAATCTTCAGATTCAACAGGGGAGAAGGTAAAAGTAAGCAAGTTCAAACAATCAGAGATATTGCAAGCAAATACAAGCAGAGGGGTAATTCAATATTAAGTGCCTGTACAGAACTATCAATAATGCTTACAGGAGTTCCAGGCTGCATCGACACAATGGATATCCTCATTGATGCAACAGTACAAAGGTTTATAACTGAAAAGCGGAGAAATAAATAAGATGGCAAAAAAGAGGAAAAAAGACAGGAGTATGTTCTGGAATTATTTCTTATACTGTTTTGGGATGGTTCTTGTTGGTAGCTATGTTGTTGTAGCTAAGAACTTAACAGAACAATTGCCTGTTTTCTTTACTATAGGTATAAGATTCTTAATAGCCACACCTGTGTTTTTTCTAATAATCAAACTCAGAAAAGAAAAATTTCCCAAACTTACAAGAAAGGACTTGTGGTATTTGTTTCTTCAGTCAGCAACAGGAATATTCCTATTCAACATTTTTCTATTCTATGGCTTGAAATACAGTAAGGGAGTTGAAGCAGGCATTGTCTTAAGTCTTTCACCAGCTTTAGTGGCTATTCTTGCATATTTTTTACTCAAAGAAAAGATTGGATTCAATAAGGTAATCGGAGTAGTATTAACAATTATGGGAATAATAACTATCAATCTTAATAACATTCTGGGTACAGGTGATGGTTTTGCCTCATTCCAGCTTCTTGGGGTGATACTTATCTTAGGAGTGGCATTTTGTGAGGCTTTGTTCACAATATTTGGCAAATATAATTCTGGGAATATGTCTCCATATCAATTATCCTATGCTATTACTCTTATTGCACTAGTTTTGTTCCTCCCCATATTTATTATTGAGGCAATAAATGTGGATTATACAATCTTCACACTTCAGTTAATATTCTCTCTTACATACTACATAATTTTCACAGGGATCATATCATATGTTGTTGTTTATTATGCGCTTAAGCATTTAGAGGCTTCAGTTGCTGGAGTTCTTACAGGACTAATTCCCATCTCTGGAATTCTGCTATCAATCTTTTTCTTAGGAGAGACAGTCAGTGCTATGTTTGTTCTAGGAGCTGCAATTAGTCTAATTGGTATGTATATAACAACAAAGAAGGAACATAAAAAATGAGCAAGTTTATCATAATAAGAGGCCCTCTTGGATGTGGAAAAACAACTGTTGCGAGAGAATTAGCTAAACAGCTGAATGCAAAGCTAGTAGAGATTGACAAAGTACTTGAACAAGCAGGTTTGGATAAGGTAGATCCCAAATTAGAGTGTATTCCAGCAGAAAACTTTTTGAAAGCGACAGAAAATACTTTGGCTGAATGTAAGTCTGAATTAAACAAAGGCAGAATAGTGATATTTGATGGATGTTTTTATCATAAGGAGCAGATACAACAGTTAAAAGACAACTTGGGTAGAGGTTATGTTTTTAGTCTAAAAGCACCACTTAATGTATGTATTGAAAGGGATAAAGCTAGATCAAACAGCTATGGAGAGGAAGCAGCAAAAGCGGTCTATGAATTGGTCTCTAAATTGGAATATGGAATTCCAATAGATGTCTCAAAACCACTGAACTTATGTGTAAAAGATATTCTTAAAAGGATGTGAAATAACAGTATGAGTGCCGAGACTGGAAGGGTACTTTGAATTGCAGTAAGTCTTTGGGAACATTGTTTTGTTTACTAAAGCATCTAAGGTAAAAACCTCCACTCCCTTAATCTAGGTACAAAAGAGCAAACTTTATATTGTAGGGATATAGAATACCCCTTATGATCCAGTTATCTGAACTCAAAGCTGTGGAAGATGTATTTTTCAGAATTGGCTTAAAATACAACAAATCCAGCTTGTATCCTTTTATTGAAAAGAATTTTAGTGAAGATAAATTTTTTGATGAAGAGAGCCAGAAAAAAATATTAAAAATCCTTGAAAATTCTAAGGATAATCTAGCTCATAACGTTCTATTGAATATGGACATTTCCAGAATCAATGAGCATGTGAAACAATGTAAGTTTGATGATAAATTCTGGATTGAGAAACTGCCACAAATTAGGCAAAAAATTCAGAAGCATCTTAAAATGAAATTTAAAGTGAGGGATATTTGCTTCTGTGATTCTTTTCCAGACCAATATAAAAACTATGAAGTAAGAGGGGCATCAACAATTACCATATTTGAAAATCAAAAAAATCCAGGGATTCATTTTCTCAATAAAAGGATTGACAACACTTCAACTGGAATACATATAATTCATGAGGAGATACATACTTGTTTATCTCAAAATAAAAATAAGGACCAAATGTTCATGGAGTGGTTTGAAGAAGGATTAGCGATAATTTATTCAATAATTATTTACTATGAATTATCAAAGGATATTGATACTTTGAATGCCTACAGAACAAGAAGTTATATTTTTAGTAAAGTAAAACCTGAATGGGATTACACAAAAAGGTATTTTGAGTATATGAAGATTATTTCAAGAATCTTTCTACAGGGTGGAATTGAATTACTAGATAACTTAAAAGTGGAGTATTTGAAAGGAAATAGAGAAAAAATAAACTCCTATCTAAGAAACATTAGAAATAATACACTCAATATTAAATATACACCGAAAAATGAAATTGAGAATTTTATTGCCACTTTTTCAAATATTTTGGAACCAGAACAAATTACTCCCTTGGAGTATGTTATCGTTGAATGTATTAAAAAGAAACCAAAATCCATTGAACAGATCTCTAAAGAAATCAATGCCCCAATAGATGTGACTAAGAACGCACTAAACAGGTTATTCGTTAAGGGTATTTGTATTGTTGTTAAGGATAATAAGATAGATATTATCTGGAGGAAAAAAGATTTGTTTAACGAAGAATTAATTAAACCAATGTTTCCAATAGGTTAGAAAATGAAAATATCGAAATTGCATAAAGAGGATATAAAAGATTTATCAATCTTGATGCTTGAATTATACAAAAAGTGGGTTTATTTCATCAACAATAGGGGGAGTAGTAGGAAACATTTCTGGTTCAATTGTTGCAGGAGAAGCTGTGGTCGGAACAGTGATTGGTGCAGCAACTGGATATGGATTATCTGGTGTTTGCAGAAAGATTTGGAAATTTACTGGCCCTAATAAATGGATTTTTTTGTTAACTGATTGTAAGCCATACGGTTCAATATGAATTAATACCTATTTGGGTTTTTTTGTGATGTTTAACCAATAAAACTCTCTAATAACTTTGATATTCTCTGGCAAAGTCTCTTCAATCTTGGGATCAAGTTTTGTTAATTCCATTGTCATTATCAGCTCGCACACTATATGAGATAATCTCTCTAAGCAAAGAGCTCATTGTAGTTCTGTTGTGTAGGGCATATAACTTCAGCTTATAATAGAGGTCATCATCCAAATCTAAGGAGATCTTCTGCTTGGTCATAATATATGTTTAATTATTACTCATTTATAAAGTGTAATGGGGTATTGTATAAGTTGTATATTTCTGTCACAAGGTCGTTGTGAAAAACTAAGTATTTGTCGAGGGTAAAACCGTTAAATTTATATGTAAATAATATTTATATATTTACTGGATTTGTATAAGTTAATATGTCAATCAGTAAAAGAATGTTGGATAGTGAAGCATATGGTAAACTGTTGGTAAATCTGGGATTCATTGGGAAAAGCACTTTTTATCGTGCGGATATGCTGCAATATAAGATAAAGGAAGTCACTTGGTCCCGTAGGCTCAGACCCAAGCTCAAAGCTCTTAAACTTATTAAACATAAAGATGTTAAAGGGGGTAGACTTCAGATCCAGTTTAATTTGTTAGCTTACGATTACTTCATGGCAGAACAGTTCATTAATTTCTTAAGTCAGAGAATAGTCAATGAGATTGAGCTGGAGATTGGACAGTATTTTAAAGCAATTATTAGCTCCAAAACCAAGAGAAAAAAGCTGGTCATTCCAAAAAACAAAGTACCCGATGCCGAGATTATCTTTTTCAAAATATTAGAGCATCTGGCATATGCTAAAGATGTACCAAAGGAGATGGAAACTGATAAGATGCTGGTGTATAGGTGGTGGCAGTCAAAATGGTCTGAAAAAGATCAAGGATTTTGGGCTTATTATGATGTTGTTGAAAGAATCCGAGAGAAAACTGGAAGCATTTACGTGGCACGAAGAGAATTGTTATTTAAAATCCATAAGGAGTTTATTGCCGGCTGTAAAGAAAATCTAAAAAAAATGGGATTAGACACAATAACCTCAATACAAAAAACATATTTTTTAGAAATTGCAGAAGACTGGAAGCAAAAGGAAAGATACTCAGTTTATGAAGTATTTTGGGAGATGCTTAGAAGAATGGCACCTTTGTACAAACATAAGGCTAAATCCAGCACTAATAAAGCATATGAACTTTATATATACGAGTTAGCTTGGATGTATGATGTACTAGTAGTGGCAAAATATGGAAAAAATGAAATCGCGAAAGCGGGAGGCTAAATGGAGAAAACAATAAACATTAAATGCAAGGTTAAAAGTACTCCGGAGGCTTTATTCTAAAATAGAAAACCATCCATATTTGCACAGCTATTTGATTGATATATAACATTTTTTAACAAAATTATTATATCTCTTTACAAAACATATTAGCAAGCCGCGCACTGATGTGTTGGGGAAGAAGCTCAATTCGTTGATTAAAACAATATCTGGTGGTATAAAATGAAACAACAAAAAATGTTCTTAACATCAATAACAACAACAAAAATTCTGGATTTGGTAACACAATCATTTAAACTATTACCTGGAAAAACCAAAGTGGCATTTATCCCAACAGCAGCAAAACCATATGAAAATAAAGAGTTTGTTGAAGAAGATAAAGAGAATTGGATTAAAGCAGGATATCAGTTTGTTGAAGTTTATCTTGAAAATAAAAATGAGGAGCAGCTTTATGAAGAGTTAAAAAATTATGATATTATTTACTGTTCTGGTGGAAACACATTCTATCTTCTACAAGAGGTACTAAGTACCTAGATTTTTCTGAAAATTTTCCGAAATTCAGTTCCTCTATGAATTACTTCCCTTAGTTTGGGGCTGTCATTTTGAATCCAACAGACTCCGATGTGAATAAACAGACAATAGTTTCTCCATTTAACTTGGACAATATTTTTTTGATTTCTTACTAAAAATATTATTTACTTGATTGTATGATTCAACCGAACCTATTTCATATTGATTTTGGATTTCAAATACAAAAATATCTTGTTTTTTGTGGAGCCATTCTACAAAACTTCCTGGTGCATCAGGATTATTGCCTTGATCAAGGTATTCTTTTATTAGTTTTAATGATGATTTTGGGTAAATGTAAAATGGAGGACAAGCCAAAGTCGATTTTGGTTCTTTTGGTTTTTCCTCAAAATCAATTATTTTATTTTTATCATTCATTAACACACAACCTTTTTTTTTAGCAATTAATTTTTTATCTTCAATATCATATGCTGCCATAATCGGTGCTTGTTTTTCTTCAAAGAATTTTATAAATTTCATAAGATTAAATGATACCAGGTTATCTCCTGCCAGCACGATAATGTCATCATCTATGTTTGCAGATTCAATTGCAAATCTAAGATCACCAATAGCACCAAGTCTTTTTTCTTCTGAATTTGTTTTGTCATCAATTATGTTTACACACTGGTTACAAGATCCTGCCCAAATTTTAAAATGAGGGTAAAATTTTGAGTTTGTTATTATGTTGATTTTATCAACTTTTCCTGTTGCTTCTAGTGCTTCTATTAGGTGAGTTGAGATTTCTTTCCTAGCTACTGTTAAAAGAGGTTTTGGAAAGTTGACTGTTATTGGATATAGTCTTGTTGCGTATCCTGCACAAAGAATTATTGCTTGCATATGACTGAAACATTTAAATAAGAACTATATAAATTTTATTATGTGTATATTACAACATTACCCTATCTATAAAATCAGGTGTCATGAATCTATGTTCAATTGCACCAAGTTCATAGTCTGTTCCAGATGTTTTTCCAAGAGTTTTTAATCCTCTTTCAATTTTAATTAATGGAAAATAATCTGTCCAATCTTTTATTTCTGTATTTTCACTAATTTGAAGGGCAAGTAGATAATTTTCCACTGCTTTCTCATCTTCTTGTAATAATAAGTAACTATCACCCAGATTTGCATATGGTCTATTTGATTCTGGTTTAATGTGACTAGCAAGGATTGAGTGATGCACTGCTTGTTCATAGTCTCCTGTATTATTTAGACAAGCTCCAAGATTTATGTGAATAGAATATCTAATTTTATCATCCTCAGTTAAGTCTAAAGCTGTATTTAGAAATTCCAACGCCTCCTGGTCCCTATTTTGCATCATCAATATAAAAGCTCGGTTGTTATAAAGTCTTGATTGCAGATCTTCATCAAGATCATCTTTTAATTCAAGTGCTTTTGTAGATGCTTCAATTGCTAGATCAAATTCACTTATACTAACATAAAAGTTTGATATGCAAAGCATAGGATAAGCTTCTTTTGCATGATAGAATGCCTCTTTTACATGATGAAAAGCTAATTCATTTTCATTAGTTTGGAACAAAGCTTTTGCGTAACCAAAGTTTGCATGATAACTCTGATCATCAAGTTCAACTGCTTTTTTGCAGAATGCCACTGCTTCCTCTAATCTATCTGTCTCCAGCATTAGATATCCATATGCAGAGTATAGTGTAGCATCTTCTGGATTTTGTTGAATCCCCTTTTTTAATAGTCTTTCTGCTTTCTTGTATTTACCTAGCCCTATTAATGATCCTGCTCTTGCTTGGCAAACGTAGGGATGATTTATTAAAAACCAAGGAATCCATATTGAAAGAGCTTTCTTATAGTTTCCTTGATTATATTCTGTGATTAGTTTGTCAACTAAATTGGAGACGTACATACCGGCTTTATCAGATAGTTTTGTCAACTTAGATAAAGAGAATCTTTATAATTATTTAAGCTTTGTCATCACTTTTGGATAATCTTAAAAAAGAATATTCGATTAAAATTAATATCATTTTTTAAAGGATAGTGCTTTTCTATTTTTAATGAAAAAAGAGCTTGACTATATCCATGTTCTTAAAGCAGTAAAAGAACTTCCATTTAGTGTTGGAAAGGAATTATTGTTTAGTGTTCTGTCAGGAAGTAATTCTGCGGAATCTGTATTTAAAAATAAGCTTAACAAACTGTCCTCTTTTGGAACTCTTGCATATAGTAAAGAAGAGGTTTATAATTTGATTGATAGATTGATACAGAATCATATGCTTGAGCATAGGTCCTATTCTAATAAAGGTTGGAAAGTTCTTGAGTTAACTGACAAAGGTAAGAACGAGATTAAAGACCCAACTTTTTATAAAAATCAAATCAAATTCAAGTCTGCCAAAGTTACAACTGAAGATCGGGAAGTCTTTGATCTTTTTGGACCAGCTTTGGAAGGGTTAAATGATGAACAAAAAAAGGCTTTGATTAGTACAAACAAAAAAATCCTTTGCATTGCTGGTGCTGGTTCAGGTAAGACATTGGTGCTTACAAAGAGAATTAAATTCTTGATCCAATATAGGTCAGTTGATCCTGAAAAGATTTTGGCAATTACATTCACAAGAAAAGCAAGACAAGAAATGATGTCACGACTTATTGGTTTTCCAGTTAAGGTTGAGACTTTTAATTCTTTTTGTGAAAGAATTCTAAGAGAGAACGAAGAGTTATTGTATGATAAGAAACAAGAAGTTTTGAATTATAGGAAGAAATACCAATTAATTGCTTTTGCATTAAGTAATTTTGATATAGACATAGGTACTGCTTTAGATACATACTTTTCAAGGGGAAGAAAAAGTTCAAAAACTGAGGAAGAATTGATTTCAATTTTTGTGCATGATTGTTTTTTTATTAGAGATTATTTTAAGACTAAAAATAAACCTATTGAGGATTTTTCTATTGATGCTTCTGTTAAAAACAAAAATAGTGCAAGGATGATGTTTAAGATTTGCAGGTTTATTGATGAGCAAATGAAAGAGGAAGGATTGCGAGATTTTACTGACCAAGTTGTTGATGCAATCAATTTGTTTAGTAAATTCCCTGATAAGATTCCTAAGTTTGACCACATTCTTGTTGATGAGTACCAGGATGTTAATTCATTGCAGGTTGAGTTTTTAGACTGGCTCAAGGCAAAGAATTTGTTTTGTGTTGGTGATCCAAGACAGTCAATTTTTGGGTGGAGAGGTTCAGATATTCAGTATATTTGTGATTTTGATAAAAAGTATCCGGATTGCCAGATTATTTCCTTAACAACTAATTATAGATCTAATAAGCATATTGTCAAGCTTGCAAATAGAGCTATTATGCATATGGATCTTCCGGATTTGATTGCTGATAAGGAAGGTGAAAAGAATATTCAACTTCATAGTTTTTCAACAGAAGATGAAGAGTATGGTTTTATTGCAAAAAAAATCAAAGATTCAGGAATTCCTAATCATGAGATTTTTGTATTGGCACGGACAAATAGACAGCTAAAAGAATTATCTTATTTGTTTTCAACTAGAGGAATTAGACATGTTGTTAGAAGTGATGAGTTAAGAAAATTAGTTTTGGCACAAAAAGGACAGGTCACTTTGTCAACGATCCATGCAATTAAGGGTATGGAAGCGGAATGCGTTTTTGTTGTGGGATGTACTCCTTCAAATTTTCCTTGTCGAGCTTCTGAGCATCCTGTTGTTGAATTAATTAAAGTTGAAGAGTATGACAAGTATGATGAGGAAAGAAGATTGTTTTATGTTGCGCTGAGTAGAGCAAAAAGTCAACTTGTTTTGAGTTATTCAGGGAATTCTCCTACTTATTTTCTTTCAAAAGATATTCTTAGCCTAATGGATGAAAAACAAACTAGATTAGCTCCTCTTGCATCTAGTTCCCATGATTCTCAAAAATTATTTTCACAGCTTAGGAGCTGGAGGCTTGAACTGAGCAGAGACTATGATGTTGCTCCTTATAAGATTCTAACAGATAAGACTCTTTTGGAGATTGTTCAGGCTAAACCTATGACTCGTATGGAATTAAGAGGAATTAGTGGTATAGGACCTGTTAAGATAAATAGATATGGCAGAGCTATTTTGGATATTGTGGCTAATCATATCTAATATTGTGTTTTAAAGGTTTAGAAAGCGAAATCTTATTAAATGTATGGGGGTTTTTGACTCCTTCAGAGAGGTAAACAAACTAAACTAAGAAAATGGTCCAACCACTATCTGATTTTTTAACACCAAGTGAGATGCGTTCCTCAGATGCAAATATCCAGCGTATAATTCTTGAAAAATATTCGGGTATAAAAAGATCCCAAGCTGCATTAGCCTATGCACATACACTGAATTACAGAATTGCTTGGGGACTTGAGAGCTTGTTAGCTATGTCGGTTCATCCAGATGCAAAAATGGCTCCAAAAGAATGGGCTCCTGCCATGGGCTCTCTTGAAGCTTCCACATATTATAGCCATATTGGTGCATCTTGTGAGTTTGATAAAGTTCCTATTAAATGGGTGACAAAGTGGATTAATGAAGAGACAAATAGAGTGTTAAGACTTGGAAAAATTTGTAGTTATAAATTACATCGTGCTAAAAATGACCCTCGTTTCTTGTTTGGGATACCAGAATCTGACATCCATCATGGTCAAAAAGACTCAGATGCAGATGATATGTTTTCTAAGAAAAGAAAATTATATATTGATGATAGTGTGAATCCTAATAGCTTTTTCCAATGGTTTGAGGATCAACACGGATTACCAGATGATATCCAAAGCATTTTTGACCATGTATGCAAGCATGGAACTCAATTTTCTCAATCTGAGGTTGAGATTATGTGGGATTTTTATGCTGAAAATAGATTTTTTGGATCTGAAGAGTTATTAGGAGTTCAATTAATTGAAGATATCAGTGCAGCCTTTGGAAATTTTTGGGATTGTTTACCTGATGACATTCAAAGATTATTAAATTCTACAGCCCAGACCACAATTATACAAGCAGAACCACTTGCATTAATCTATCATGAAAATCCAAGAAAACTGATCACTTCAATTTTTAGTAATGTTCCGGAATTAAGGTATGAAATTGACGAGGCAAGACTTGAAATTGAAGATGTTTATGGTGATGGAATAAGCTTTGCAAAAAAATGTAATGCTGTTTTAAAGTACATTGAATTATATGAAGAAGTTATGGGTCATAGCAAACATTTGCTATCCAGACTTATTTTTCCAAGTAAAATATACAAGCATGGATGGATTTTGGGTCAAGAAGATCTAAATAATATAGCCAATGCTTATGAAAATCATGGGCATAAAACTGAACATGATTTAATTATCAAAAAGGATGAATTTTTGAGAAGACGAAGAGCAAAAAACTGGAAAGAACTTAGAGAAGCTGGAGAGTTTTTAGCTCTGGGAAAACTAAGATCACACGTTGTTTCAAATGTTCTAAATGGTGTATCTAATCTAACATATGCTGAACCCATGGAAAGAGTAATTACAGCCTTTGGTTTAGAATATTATAATAAAAATAGTGATAGGATATATGTTACTTTTGAAAGTGTAAAAAAGCATCTGAAGGAAAGAAGGGGTATGGATGATCCAGAAGAGATAGCTAGAGAAATATTTGGCAGACTTCACAGATTACTTCATATGAACGAGGAAGGAGTTGTAGATCCTAAAAATAATAAATTTACTGAAGTGTTAAAAGGAAAGTCTATAGGTTATCAATTACCGGAATTTATGTTCGATGAGGTCCTAGAAAATGTAGAGCATCACTGTCAAGAATTTGGAATAACCAACGTGAACAAAGTTAAGTCACAATATACCTCTGCAATGTACGAGTTTGAAGCGTTAGTCAACGAGGTCATAACAAAAAGAGCTTCTTAATTTTATTCATTCACATCATATGTAGTTATTATTCTAATGTCACTTGCAATATATAGGGTTGTCCAATAAGATCTAATGCATGCCTTGGTACTTCATACGCAGTACATTTTTGAAGGTCTCCACAATGCTCTTCTTCTGAATTACCATTCTCAGAAAACATCTTAATAGTTTCATCATGAGGTAATGCCATTAACAGTTCTTCAATCATTTTTTCTTTAAATCTAGGGTTAGAACTCACTTGAGCTAATTGAGTATTGCTTGGATTTAAAAAGTCAGCTTCAACAACATAAGTTCCAGTTCCTGGTGCCAGGGGGACTCTAGATGTATCATACCAATTACATTCTCCTTGTTCAAGTTGATCAATTACTCCATAAAGGTTGTGTTTTTTTCTTGCTGCAATTGCGCCTTGAAGACCACCTGATTGAAATTCCTGTTCAAATGCATTAGCTAATTGCTGATAATGCTCATAAGCCTTGTCTCTACTTGTAAATCTACCATTACCATTAAACAAGTGACACTTCATGATTGGATAATCCTCTGCAAATCCTTCAAGAAAATGTCTGACAGTTACGTTATAAGGTGTCATTCCTATTATCACACCAATTGTTCTTTGTCCGCATGGTTCCCATGCATAAAAATTTCCTAAAGAAATGTTTGAGGGATTTGTACCCCCTGTTCCAGCAACCATATTTGTCAAATAAGTATTAAAATATATAAAAGTTTGTATGTGATAACTACTCCATAATGGAGTTTATTGGAAAAGATTAAATAAGCTATTGCGTTTCTTTGTATCATGCCAAATAATTATAATGTGTATCTTGACAGACATTTTGAAGAAGCACAAGTTGAGGGTGTTTTGAGTGTTAATTGTCTTAGCACTGGTGAGGTTGTTGCATCTGTTGAGTATGACCAAGGTTTTCTTAAAGGATTAGATGAATTGGTTATACATCCGAAGATCAAAGCCATAGAAGAAGGAGTATTTTTTTCCTGGCAAAACCATATGCAAATATTAAGGGAGGGTAGAGAAGGGCAAACTGAATATGGATTTTCTATTGAAGATTGGCTTTATCAATTTATTAGGACCAGACAGGATTTGCATAATGCTAATTCATAGAAGCACAATCAAACATATTCTTTATCACAAGAGTTGCATAGCATCCAGGATTTAGTGAAAAGCAGATTTTTATTTTCTTTTTTCCAGAATTTAGTTCATCATCTTTCAGATCTCCAATTTCCAAATCATTTACAGCTGAGAATATTTTTCTGTATGTTCCTTCACTGCACAATTCAGGCAATTGTCGTGTGATGAAATCTCTTTGATTTATTTCCTCTTTTTTTAGTTCAGTCAAACAGATATCCTCTATTAAATCATCTTCAAATTCAGTGCTATATCCTACTATTGGAAAATCAAGTTTGGGATTTTTACATTTTTCAAGATACTGAGCCACACATTTGTTCCAGATGTAACTTTGGTAAGCGTGAATGTAGATACTGAGTATTTTTCTTGGAATTTTTCTAAGGGCCCCAATGTATTCTTTTGGTTGCTTTTGTAGGGATTCTAACATGTCATCATTATCTATCAAATCCACAGCTTCTTTGAGTTTCCTCTGTAAAATGAATTTACCCACTTTGTGGTTGTTTTCATTTCTTCCAAATCTTTGAGTGTCAAAAAAATTGACAACCTTGCTGACTTTTGTTGGCCTTTTTTCAATGTCTCTAACAATGATTTCAAAATGATTTTCATCAAGATCTCCTAAAGATATTGGTTTTTGGCCTTTACCAATTACTTCAACTATAATATCTGGAAGTTTTTTGTTTGAGATTCTTCCCTTTACAGAACAGATTTGCTCTGTTATTGCATGTCTGTCTTTGTTTCCAGCATAGCCAAAGAATTTCCTTGGAATTCTTGTGATCTTTGATATTGCTTGAAGAGCTGCATTTGTTGTGTAGTTTGTTTTCTTTAGTTTAAAGTATGTGTAAGGTCCATGGTCAGATACACTAACTGAACTTGTTTCTTTTACAATAAAATCACTAGGGACTTGTTTTATCTTCATTTTGTATATGCTAATACAAAAGATATTAAAAGAGTTTTTGTTTTCTGACTTATGCGAGCCTGTAGCCTAGTCCGGCGAACTTTTAGGAAAACACAAGGGAACCAAAGATTCCCTGTGCCAGGAAAACTACTTTTTCCTTGGGTTCGATCAAAACACAAGGGGCTTACAGCCCCTTCCCGTGGTCAATATGAAAACTATTTAACCACGACACTTGATGGATTTACAATATTAATTGTTCGGATATATAGGGCAGCAGCCTCCTACGCTGATGAAGAATCTCGGAGTAGTACCCTTGTGGTATGAAGAGAGTTAGCTGAAGCGCAAGAAAGCTGCGGGTCGGGGGTTCAAATCGACCTTTTAAAAAAAGGTCGAACAAAACAAATGGGACTTGCAGTCCCATGACGTGACCATCACAAATACAAGATAGTCACGGTACAAAATTTGGTCTGGTACTAGTTTTGTTCGAATTAAGTAAAAGTTCGTTGAAAGTCCTCCCAGGCTCGTTTATTTAATTGGGGATTTTATGAAAAAGACATTGTTTACTGCTGGTACCTTGTTGATTGGTATAGTTATTTTTATTTATGCAATCAAGATTATTGGTGTTGAACAAATTGTTAACCAGTTTAGAACTATCAAAACAACACACATCCTGCTTTATTTATTTGTCTCATTTATTTTAGTTGCTGTGCTTATGTTTAAATGGCAGTATATTTTAAGAACTTTTGGTTATAAAGTTTCTTTTTGGAACCTTTTCATGTACAGACAAATGGGTTATTCTATTGGTTATGTGGTACCGTCTTTTTATATTGGTGGTCAGACAATCAAAGCTTTGTTTTTAAAAAAGCACGAGATCCCTACAACCGATGCTGTAGCTTCTGTGTTAATTGATAGAGCAGTTGAACTTCCACTGAATTTTCTATTAGCATGTTTTATGTTCATTTTAATAATCACTACACTTAATTTACCTCTTTATATGATTATCATATTAGCTGTAATTCTGACAGCGGTAATCGCCTTTGGAATTTTATATTTTTATAGGGTGTTTAATAAAAAATATTTTTTCTCCACTATCACACAAAAAACTTTTTTGAAAAGATTTAAGTTTATTTCAAAGTTTCAGAGTAAATTTGAGGAGACTGAATCTAATCTCATAAAGTTCTTTAATCACGAACGCCAGCATTTTATTACTGCTTTGTTGTTCTCATGTGTATTATGGTTTTTGATGATGCTTGAATTTAAGACTGCACTGTTGATTGTTGGTTTTAATGCCTCACTTGCTCAAATTTACTTGGTTGTTACCATGACTGGTTTTGCTATGATGTTTCCTGTACCAGCATCTATTGGAGTTATGGAATTAAGCCAGATTGCTATTGCAGTCATGGTTGGTATTCCTCCAGCTGTTGCTGTTGCATTATCACTGTTAGTTAGAACAAGAGACTTTATGTGGATCTTGCTTGGAATTGTTGGATATTTTCAACATGGAACTAGTTATGTTAAAACCCTTGTTACAGATATAAAAAATGGAAATGACAAAAAAGGCTCTTGAAATAGCTAAGAGAGATCTTAGGGCTTGTTATGCAAGTAAAGGAATTTTGGCGGGGATTACTCATTTTGATGATTATTGGGCAAGAGATAGTTTTTATGCTTCACTTGGGGCACTTGAAATTGGAGATTATGAAATTGTAAGAAAAAGCTTAGAACTTTTCATAAAACATCAGAAAAAGAATGGTCAAATTCCACTAAGATATGGCTATCATGCGATTGCTATTTTTCTTAAATTACTTGGATTAATAATACATGGTAAGCAGTATGCACTGTACCGAACTGATAATGTTATTTCATATCCAACTGATCAAAATTCCCTGTTTGTTATTGTTTTTTTTGAGTATGTTAAGAAAACTAAGGATGTTGAGTTTGCAAGAAAACATTTTGGTGCTGTTAAAAGAGCAATTGAGTGGAACAGATCATTAACAGATGGCTTACTAATGGAAGAGAATTACTATGCTAACTGGGCAGATACTCATAAAAAAAGAGGTAAAGTGCTTTATACAAATGTTCTTTGCTGTAAAGCATTAAATTCTATTTCAAAGTTATGCAAACTTTTGAATAAGAATGAACTTAAACATTATTCTAATTTATATGAGAATACAAAGAAAAAAATAAACAGTATGTTTTGGAATGGTCAATATTTCATTGATTGGATTGGTACTAAGAAGTATGACTATTTTTCAACTGATGGTAATGTTCTAGCAATTATTTTTGGAGTTGCTGACAAAAAGCAATCAAAAAAAATTGAAAGTTTTATTGAAAAAAATGCTATTAACAAAGTACCATCATTAACTAATTATCCTAAATATCCAAATAGACTGATAAACCCAATAATGAGAATATTAGGGATGAAAGATTATCAAAATGGAATGAGCTGGCAATGGCTTGGTTGCATGAATGTTGTTTCTAAACAAAAAGCCGGGCTCAAAAAAGAAGCTAATGATTTATTGTGTAAAATTTCAGAAATTATTGTAAAGTATGATGGAGCTTATGAAGTTTATGAAAATACTGGAAAGCCTGTTAAAAGAAAATTTTACAAATCTGAACAGCCTTTTGCATGGAGCTCTGGTTTGTTCATTTATGCGCACGAGCAGTTGAATTCAAAATAAAATTATATAATAACAAGAATTATATATATTGAGGTATAATTTTATACTTATGAAAGACTTTGAAAAAAGGATTTGTGCAATTGAGCAAAGAAACAAGAGAGTTGAGTTAGATAAAGCTTGGGAAACCAGCATTGCTAGAAGGATTTTGATTTCATTTTTCACTTATTTTATTATTGTGTTATTTTTCTTTGTGGCTAAACTACCTAAACCTTTTACTAATTCACTTGTACCAACAATTGCTTTTATTTTATCCACACTCACACTCCCAATTCTTAAAAAGATTTGGATGAGATACAAAAGATAGATTCAATTATGTCAGTTGGTTTATGGCAAAGTTCGATATTTTGTATTTATTAATCCCCATTCCAGGAATAATAAGAATAAAGCTGTTAGCATGAATCCAAGCTGGAATCTTATTGAGACCATTGTTTTTTCTGTTACTGAGATCTCATTATATGCATTGGTTAATTGTTGCTCTGTTTCTGCTTTATAGTATTTACCCCCAGTTTGATCAGCTATTAATATTAAGGTTTCTTCGTCTAGTTTTGAAATTGCTTCAATTCTGGAAAATGATCCCCCTTGCTCTGTTCCAACACCTATTGTGAATACCTTAACATTGTTATCAACTGCATACTCTGCACCAAATTCAGGATCTGTTCCAGTATTACTTTGTCCATCTGTTATCAAGATTATTGCCCTAGCTCTTTCTGAAGCTAATAACATATTAGTTGATGTTACTATTGCTTCACCAAGATCAGTTCCTCCAACTGGTTTTATTTCCATTTCATAGATTTTATCTTCTGCTATTCCATGATCTTTTGTGAGATGTACTTCAACAAAACTAGTGCCTGCAAAACTTATAACTCCCACTGATACTTGCATTGGTAGGTTATCAATGAAGTCAACAGCTGCATCTTTTGCCGCTGTTAGTCTATTTGGGCTAAAATCATCTGCAAGCATACTGCTTGAAGTATCTATTGCCACAATGTAGTCAAACTCTGTTGTATTTCCCTGATACCACAAAGTTGTACCAGCAACAGATAATATAAACAGCACAAGAGCTATTAATCTAAGCACTAACATGACCACATTTTTATTTAAGACTTGTTTTCCTGTTGCTTCTGCTATTAAGCTGAAGTTTGCAAATTTTAATGATCTTCTCCTAATATGTTTAAGAATGAGAAAATGGAGGAATACAAAAAACGGCACACTAATCAAAAATGTTAGATATAGTGGTCTTTCAAAAGTAATTTTCATTATAATACCCTCTGCTTCATCAATTTTATTAAGGGATGAAGAAATTCTTTGTCAGTTTCAAGCATTAAAAAATATTGACCCATTTTTTTAAATTCACGCTCAACTTCATAGATTTGGTTTTTTGCAAGTTCTTCATATTTATCTTTTATTAAATCAGGATCAACTAACAGGTCAAAGCCAGAGTAAGGATCTGCCAGCACATATTGTCCTGCTTTTTCTGGTAATCTATTATCCCGTGGATCTCTAATCATGAGACCTATGAACTCAAACTTTTTTGATGCAATTTTAAATTGCCTTTTCCAACCTGGTTTAAGTCCAATAAAGTCAGATACAATAAATATTACTGTTCCACTTTTTAAAACATTTGTGAGATGTTTTAACGTAGCAACAAAATCAATATCTCCACCATATAGCTCTGGATTTGACAATGCGCTACTAATTTTAAACATCTGTCTTCTTCCAATATTTGGTGGAATGTATTTTACAATTTTTTCATTAAACATACACAAACCCATACTGTCATCAGATCCAATAACGCCAAACGCAACTGTAGCTAGAAGTTCTGCTGCATATTCGCATTTAAGCTTTTTTGTGGAAGAGAAGATCATACTGTTACTTACATCCACAAGGCCCATCACTGCAATATTTCTTTCTTCTGTAAGAATTTTAACCATTAGTTCTTGTGCTCTAAGTGATGCTTTCCAATCAATGTTTGATGCATCATCAGTTGGAAGGTAATTTCGATAACTATCAAATTCAAGACCTCTTCCTTTAAATACAGATTTCCATGATGCAGAAAGATGTTCTTCAGTATATCCTCTTCTTAAACCTGCTTGAAGTTTGTTTAATAAGGGTTTTATTTCAATATTAAGATGTTTTACTTGCATTAGGGCACCGGAACTTTGGCAAGGATCTCATCAATAATTTTATCTGTAGATACTCCTTCCGCTTGTCCTTCATAATTTAATAAGAGTCTGTGCCTAAGAACATGGTTTGCAACGGTTTTTACATCATGAGGAGTTACAAATGATCTACCCTCAATAAAAGAGACTGCTCTAGCAGCAATGCTTAATCCAATTGATCCTCTTGGAGATGCACCAAAGTCAATGTATTTTGATCCAAGCTCAAGCTTGTAATCCTTTGGATGCCTTGTCGCATTAATAAGATGCACTATGTATTTTTCTAGTTTAGCATCCAGATAAACATTTTTAACATCTTGCTGCATCTGAATGATTTCATCAGGTGTGACAATTGCCTTTAGATCAAAATCCTCCATTTTCTTAAGCATTGTGTTTACTTTTAAGATTCTAACTTCTTCATCAACTGTTGGATACGTCATTAATAGCTTGAAAATAAACCGATCAATCTGTGCTTCTGGTAAAGGATAGGTTCCTGCTTGTTCAACTGGGTTTTGGGTAGCTAATACAAAGAAAGGTAATGGGATAGGAAATGTTTCTTTACCAATTGTTGCTTGTCTTTCAGCCATTGCTTCTAATAGAGCAGATTGTACTTTAGGTGGTGCTCTGTTAATTTCATCTGCTAGGACAATATTTGAGAATATAGGACCTTTGATTGTGTAAAATCCCTCATCTCTTTGATAAGAAGTTAAACCAACAATATCACTAGGAAGCAAGTCAGGAGTGAACTGGATCCTTGAGAATTTTGCCCCAATAATTTTAGATAGCGTGTTAACCATGACTGTTTTTCCAATACCAGGTACTCCTTCTACAAGAACATGCCCGTTTGCAACTATTGCCACTAGAAAGCTATTGATAATGTCTTTTTGACCGATCATAACCTTTCCGATTTCTTCTTTAATAACTACAAACTTTTTCTTATATGCTTTTAATTTCTCCTCAAACTCTTCTTCTTCCCCAGACATAATCTAGATGCATGAAAACTACTATTTATATATTATTATCCTACTTTCAAATGGTAATCCTGATTTAAGGTATTTTTCTATAGAACCATAGCTAGGTTTTATATTCCAATTATTCTCTTGTATCGATAGATTTAAATAAAAATATTGGCAAAAACCTGTTAATGATTAAGTTATTCAAAAAGGAAAAAAAGAAAGAAAAGGAAGAAGATAAGAAAATGCCCTTGTTGCTTATTTACAGGGAGACTTTAAAAAAATTGCTTGCTTTAAAAGAAAAAGTAAAAAGAGAGCCAAATACAAATCATTCTGAAGAGTTTTTTAAGATTTTTAGGCTTTTTGCTCAGAAATTTTTTCAAATTAGATATGAGTTTACTTATCAGGAATTAGTTAAGGAAACTAATAAGATAAAACTTGGAGATGATGCTAAACAAATGTTAAAGTCTCTAGCAACTGATATGAGTGAGACTGCATTTAGTAACAAAGATTACACTGATGATAAATTGCTGCAGCAGATTATTCAATTTGAGGATCTTTTGATTCAAGTTTCAATTGAATTAAATGATCCAGAGTCAAATAAAAAACCTAAGGATGAATCTGCTGTTAAAGGAAAGAAAAATAAAACTAAGATAAAGAAAACAGCAAAAAAACTAATTAAAAAAGTTACATCAAAAAAGAAAGCACCAAAAGATCATTTAAGGGAGATGTATGTTCTTTTTAGAAAAGGATATGAGTCTTTGGAGAAAAAAAGTTCAGTTAATGCAAAAAAAGTTCTAATTCAAATTAATGAAATGTACAAAGGACTTGCAAGCTTTGAAAAGGAGCAGTTTGATGAAGAGATTATTGAATTGCAAAAAGAAATAAATGAATTAGAAGGAAAATTTGAAAGAGAAGCTGAAAAAGATCTTTCAAATTTGTATAAGTTGTTTGCTTCTGCCTATGAAGCTTTGGAGGAATCGAAAGTTGAGCGGGCTTTGAGTATTATTGGTGAGATTGAAAGGTTATCCCAAAATTATTCTCCAACTGAAGTTGAGCAATTTAAAATAGAAATTGAAGAACTAAGAGCAGAAGTAAGAAATATTCATGCTGAGAATGAAAAAGAAGATTTGGATAAAATAAAAGTTGAACCTGAGCCAGAAAGTAAAATTCAAGATAAAAAGGATGTTTCTAAACAAGAAAGTAGTGTAGAAGAATCAAAGAAAATTGTATCTACTGAAAAAACTCCGGATACAACTGGTATTGTAAAGGAAGAAAAATTAAAAACTGGGGGGGAACCAAAAGTATTTGGTAAAGAACCTGAAGATAAGACTAAACCAGATATAGAGACCAAATCTAGTCCCAAACCAGTTAGCAAAGAAAAACTCAAAGAGGAGTTAAAACAGGAACTTAAAAAAGAGCTTAAAGAAGAACTAAAAGTAAGGGAAGATCCAAAAAGAGACATTGAGAGTGAAAAGGTTGACAAGGAGTCAGAATCAGGATTAATTACATTAGGAAAAGAAGATAAAAAAGTTGATGATCTGCATCTGGAAGCTGTTAAAAAAGATGGTGACCATTTCATAACTTCAAAACCAACTGAGGAGATTAAGGATACTGGTGCAAAAATAGCTTCTGAGACTAAGAAAGTTTCAGTTTCAGTATCAAACACAAATGAGCATGAGGATGTAAAAGTAGAAAAAGTAAAAGATACTGAACAAATAAAGAAGCCTAAAACACAGGAAGATCTTGATGCGATGATTCATGCTGCAAAACAGCTTTTACAATCTGGAAATTATGTTGAAGCAAAATCTTATTATGATGAGGCTATGAAATTTAAGTCGAAATTGAGCTTACAGTCAAGGACAAAAAGAAAGATTGATTATGAATTAATGGGTATAGGTGTGGATTTAAAATTATCAGGGCTCGCTTAGAGCTTTTGAAGCTTCTTCATCCTCTTGTTCCTCTTTTCTTTCTTGTTCCTTTTTCTTTTGGAATAATCTTAACCTTCGTTTTACCCTATGTCGTTCTAGCAAGAGTGACATCACCAATATTGTGAATATAGATACAACTGCAATAGAGTAGAGTATTATTCTTCTTCTTGATGTTGTTCCAAATACTCTGTAATAGAATCTATGGAATGCGTCTGGATTTTGGGTCATTGTTTCTTTGGATGCGATTAGATATCTGCAATATCTTGTTACTTCATCAATTATTTGTGATGCTTCTTCAAGTCTTGAGCTGTTTATGGCTCCTTTTGCCTCTTCTAATAACTCATTTAATTCTAAGCATTCAGGATTTGATAGTAGAAAATCCCTGGTAAAACTAATTCTGGTGTTAACTTGTGTTTCATTAACAGATCCTTTCTCTATTGTTGCTAGGTGTATTTTTGCAGAATCAGAATATTCTGGGTCTGCAACATCGGCATGAATTACTATTTCATAAGTTCCAAGCAAGTCTGGGGCTGTCATTATTAGGTTTGTTTTAGCTTCTTCTCCTGGTGCAATTGACTTGAATGAGTCTTGTGTAAATTCAAATGTTATGTCCGAATTATTTACTTCTGCAGATAGATTTATATCAGTTAGTGCTTCATCTTCATTGTTGATAAGTCTTATTGGTGTGACAACTGTGCCGTTTTTGTAAATGGTTATTGCTTCAGGTACAATTAAATCAAGGTTGAATTTAACTTGTACTTCTTCTGGGACTGGTTTTGTAATTACACTGCTTCCTCCACCAGAGCTTTGCACCACAACTTGAGGGGTTTGACTCTCAAGCACAGTTAAAGTAATGATATTGCTTGTCACATTGGCTCCATATTCGTCTAAAGCAACAAATTGAATGTAGTCAACTCCTGAATCTTGAGGATATAGACCAACAAAATTTGTACTATTTTGTATACGTACATCTACTACTGATTCTCCTGTTACTGAAAAATTTAACTCATCTCCATCAACATCATAGAAAAAATCATCCAAGTCTATCCAAATGCCTTCTGATATGTCTTGGCTATCATACCATGTTTTGTTTTCAATCACATAGTTTATAGTAACTGTATTTAAGACAGGAGTTATATTAGTGTTATTTGTTGAAAAATTAAGAGCATATTGAATGTATCTTGCGTGAGGGCTTGTAATAGGGTTATCTGTGTTATTGCCAAAAGATACCCACTCACTCCATTCATTCCAAGTTGAGCTATCTGTGGATGTTCTTTCTCTTACATAGACCTCTGTGCTCTGATTTTTTGTTACCTCCCAGCTTATTGTGGAGTAATTAAATCCAAAATCCCTTCCTAAATTTGAGACTGACGAGGTATAATTACCTTTTGTCTGATATAAGGTTGTATAGTTTAATCTCATACTATGGTTGAATATATCCAAGTTAGTTGTACTTCCAGCATCAAAGTCCGTGTTTTCTGTGTGTACAATTGTTCCGAAGGAAGGTCTTCTATTTGTATTGTTAACTGTTAAGTTCCAATACATTGTTGTATTTTTTTCTCCATCACTCACCATCAAGGTCACATTATGGTTTCCCTGACTAGTAAAATTGATATCAAAGGTCCAGGAACTATCTGTGTTAGCTATACCCCCATCTAGATACCAATAGTATATCAAGGTAAGGTTATCTGGATCAGTACTTGTATGATTGAAAAACATTGTTGTGTTTTCTGTTGCATTTATGTTAGTACCTGTAGGAAAATCAGAATAGTTGTGCCAACCAAACACAGTTACGCTTGATACTGGTGATCCGTATGGATAAAATGTAACAATCTCTGGAGCATCATTTACAGGTTGTACTGTAAAGTTAATAGTTTCTGTTGTGAATTTGTCTCCATCAGTTACTGTAATGTTTACAGTATAGTTTCCTACATCTGCCTGTCTTGGTGTGAAGTTGATTAATGCCTGACTTTTGGTTAGGTTATAAGTATAATTGTAAATATCAAATAAGTTAGAGCCAGAGACAAATAATCTTGAATAAGATAGGTTATCACCTTCTTCATCTGTTACATTGATAATTATTTCTGCAAGAACATCTTCAAATATACTCCCCCAAATAGAGTAATTAATAAGCGCTGGATCGAAGAAAGGAGCATCATTTACTTCGCTAATATTAATTACAAAGGTTGTGTTTGTCCATCCTCCATCATTATCTGTTGCATTCAATGTAAAATTGTGATAGCCCACCATGCTTTGGTTTGGTGTAAATTCAAAAGCTCCACCCTCACTTATATTAAACCAAGTTGTGTTTACAGTCATATTGACTGGATCATAATCTGGGTCTGTGGCATTTATTATATATGAAAAGAGTATGTCTTCTGTTGCATTTAAAACAGGAATAGGATAGATATAAGGTGGTCTATTGTATGTGACAACTAGAGTTCCATTTTTGGAATCTGATTTTGGTGCTGGGGTTATATCCCATACTGTAAAATTGATAGAATAATTGCCTTCATCAGATGCATTTGCTGTAAAGTTCATTATTCCTGCAGAGGTTAAGTCAAAGTTTGCGAATCCTGTTGGTGAGATATTATATGTAAAATTAAGATCATTAAGATCAGGGTCTGTTGCATTTAGCTGCATGTAAAAACTTTTGTTTATTTTGATCACTATTGGAAAAGTTATGTTATCCATTACTGGTTCTAAGTTTACATCAATAACCTCAAGATTAAATTGAGTTGTGTTTGATGCTCCCCAATGATCTGTTGCTGTAACTTTAATTGTATGGTTACCTACATCTGTTTGGTTAGGGGTCATTTGAAACCTTCCTTGTGTGGTGTTATCAGTCCAGTAAGGAGAGAGCATTTTGGTAAAGTTAGTCTGGAAAGTTACATTGTCTCCATCAATATCTGATGCATTTGCATATAGTCTAAAAACAGCTCCTTCCTCAATCATCTGGTCTGCGATCACTTCTATACTTGGAGGAGTGTTGTTCATAACCACAAGACTAAAGTTCATTGTTGTGTTGTAGGTTCCATCAGTAACATTTATTTGTATTGAGTAGTTTCCAAGGTCATTATAGTCGGGTGTG
>CAYQPU010000021.1:0-29008 GCA_964419615.1 uncultured Methanosarcinales archaeon
GTAAACATTGCAGTTGCAACTAAGTTAACGTGGATACCTGGGATGATGCCTGTTAAGATACCTGTCAGGACACCGAACATTAAAGCAAGCAAAATCTGGATATACATTTATTGAGCCAGACTATGCAGTTTTATATGTTTATCGTCGATAATCCTGAAAATTTTCCGCTAAAAACATGAATTTTTTCAGTGGATTTTTGCTTCTATTTTTCAGGCAATTAAGGGCTCACATGAACCTGATTAAGGTTCTCTGTTTGTTTTTTACCAAAAGAAGCCTTATTACTGCTTCTTTAGGTTTTGGCTATGGTTAATCATATGTGAACTGATGGGAATAAACAAGTGTTCCAGCAATTCACATGAACCAATCTGTGAAACAACAACAATATTCCAAGTATTTAAGTATAGCTGTATTGTGGGATATACTTTAACAGGTTAATATGTATTCCTGCACTACACCAGAAAGGTAAAGTTACTTTTACGGACAAAATATTTTTATAGAGAGAAGGTATCGGAGTATTCATGCCATATGAGAAACTGACAAAAGGGGAGGCAAAACTCTTTCTGTTCATACTACACTTTCCTGGATTAAGGTGGAATGAGTTGAAGAAGGTCTATGACCCTGCTGAAAGAAAAATCAAAGATAAGAGTGATGGGGAGATAACACTCAAAAATAAATTAGGTGGACAAATATCAGATGTGGTTGGGAGTTTAAAAAAGAAGGGCTATGTGATGGATGTGGATGGTAAATACGAAATAATTATCGATGCACTCCTTAAGCCAGTAATTGACCGAACTCATTATAATCTCAACGAAGGTGAAAAGATTAAGGAAGGTATAACCAAGAGACAAGTCACTTTACCAAGAGCACTTTTGGAAAAATACATTGGGATAATACAAAGATTATCTGGTGGTGGCGAAGACACAATGATTAAAGTTATTGGGTATATTGATAAGAGAGACACAAATATTGACATCATATTCCAGCACATTTACAATATTTTAATTGATATAAGATATTATCTGGAGACCAAGAAAGAAAATCCTTCTGCGTGTGACGCACAATTTTGTACTAAATTAAGCGAAGAAAGTGCAATAGCATTTACCACAGATAGTTTATCTGTTGATTTATATGACGATTGTGATATGCTTGTAGGTAAAGTAAGTGAGATAGTCAAACTATTAAAGAATGTACCCCAAGAATAGGAGCTCAGTTTTATTAATAAAATTCTGAATTAATATTATATCTGATTTCTCCAGTTAATTAATTGGTAGTAGACTATGAAAGAAATCATAAAAATTCTAAACTGTCCCATTTGTGGTAGTCAAGTAAGGTTAAGTGTAAAAACAAAACCATTTAGAGCAGGGTTCGAAAATGGAGAACGCACCATTGAAGTTGTTTATGATATTGGTAAACCTTGTTGTCAGGTTTATGGCAGGAAATTGCTGCATTACTTTGACAATAAGGGTAGCAATTTTAATAATCCTACTGGTTCAGATTTCTAACAAATTTTCTGGATAGCATCTAAATATCAGTCTCCCGTAATGTTGTTTAAAGTTGGTGAGATAAATGCGTATTATCAATATTAAAGCAAGATGTTTCATTTGGACGCCTCCGGAAGGGTTAACTACCCCTTGGGTTTTGTTAGCCCTTCCCTTTTTTCAGTTCAGATTTTTCATTCAAAATCTGGGTTTTATTCATATAATTATAATCCATACTCATAGTTAAGAGGTTAAAAAAAATGAAAGTAAATAACAAAGGTTACCTGATGAAAAAGGGACAACAAATCCTGTTTGTTGTCAAATATGGAAACGGAAGGAATGGGACCCTATTTGGATGCAGTAAAAGATATAGTTGATCGCTTAACACCTGATCAAGTTAATAACAGCGATAGGTTTAAGACAATTTGGGGTTAGAGAAAATGGAAGGTGAATGTATTAAATGTCAGGAAAGGTTGGATCTTTGCAGGTGTGGTAAGACTATGGGAGAGATCCTCCCCAAATACAAACTGAATGAACTGAAAGCAGAGATTTATGACACTTTGATGTGGATAGCATCAGAAGAGGAAAAGCTTAAATAGTCATATAACTTAATTAGACAATAATGAGGTAAAAAAATGGGATTATTACATGTTTATGTCAACAAAGAGCTTGAAGCGAGAGTAAGAAAAGAAGCTGAAAAAAAATTATTTTGGGATAACAGAAATAGACCTAGCGTTAGTAAAGTTATCCAAGAAGCATTATTACGTTATTTTGGTGAGGTAGTAAGAAAAGGATCATCTAGTACACTCCAAAAAAGAACTACTGAACAAATTTTGAAAGATCAGTATGAAGGGGGTCCTTGGCGAAAAACAGGTCAGAAACCTAAACTGTAGAGTCTAGCTGCCTCTGGCCAATATTTCTTCTTAATCCCTTGTCTACCTTTTTCCTTATATTCTGGGTGCATCCTATCATGCATTTTACCCATACGTCTGGTTTTTACTTGAATCTCATAAGGTAGACCCATATCTAAAATAGTGAAATGGTGTGCCATGTAGGGGGTTTTATTATTTAATGCTGTTTGATAATGGTTCTCATAACTTTTAATTTTCCCTTTGAATATATGTTTTATTTTTTGTACAAGGAGATCTAATTCCAATCTATTGTCTGCATATACTCTGAGTGCACCCATATCTTCTATGTTACCAATATAGTTAGTCATCTGTTTGTTGATAATGCTATAAGGCTCTTTTACCCTCTCTTCTTGGGCACCTATTTGTTTGACTATCTTAGTGATGCCTTTTTTGTATTTTTCTCTTTCCTTTAGCCCAAGTCTTCTCCCCCTTAGCCCAGGTATACAAGATTTTATTCTGATCAAATTGATCTCTTAGTTGATGTTGT
This sequence comes from uncultured Methanosarcinales archaeon, assembly GCA_964419615.1. GTDB lineage: Archaea > Nanobdellota > Nanobdellia > Woesearchaeales > JAGVZT01 > JAANXH01. Next base: position 2,877 of record CAYQPU010000021.1, read on the forward strand.
GAAAAAGGAATGATGTCTTTTTCATTAACTGGCATTTTCTTAAACATTGCTTTCTTTTTCCACTTTTTCCCAAGAACCATTTGAAGTATCGCTTCATCATATGTAAGTGGAGATCTAATACCAGCACCATATCTTGTGTTATAATACCCACCTACAATAGCTTCAATATCTAATGAATCCACAACATGTCCGGAACTAAGTAACTTTATCTGTTCTTCAGATATCCTCATAGGTATCTGCAATTTAGGAAAGCTAATGTTAAATAATTCTTTTTGTACTGCTAAAAACTCTAGTAATTTATCATTATACTCATCCATTGTATCATAAGGTGTTGGTGGTTGCCAAGAATCTAAATTAATATCAAGTGCAGATTCAGATCTTACAAATTTAGTCACACCATCTTGATCCTTTACAGGTTTCATCCCCACTGTTGGCATACCTAAAGGAAAACAAGTAAAACATATAAAACTTGTTTAGATATATTTTTAAACCGAAAATTCTTCGAGAAAAACTTCAAAATCTTGATAAATTATAATTTGATTGGTACATTTATGCAATCCAAGATATCAAAAGAATTATATAGTTATTATAGCTTCTTATATGGCATAATGCCAACAACAATTCAACTAAAAAAAACAACTCTTCAAAGACTCAAATACTTTAAAGTATATTCTAAAGAAAGCTATGATGAAATTATAAACAAGCTACTTGACACAATTGAAGAGGGAGATCTAACAAAAGATGCAATTAATGATATTCAAAAAGCATTATCTGAAATGAAGTCTGGCAAAGGAGAACTAATTGGAGATGTAGCACAAGAGCTTGGTGTTAATCTATGAAAATCATCATACAACCAACTGCAAAAAAACATCTTAAAAAACTTTCAAACAAGACAGCAGCAACAATTCTAAAAAAGCTTTACACTATTAGAAGTAATCCTTTAGCACACATTGAAAAACTAAAAAACTCTCGTTTGTGGAAACTTCGAATTGGAGATTATAGATGTATTCTTTATGTAAATACAAAAAAGCAAGAAATTCATGTATTATTAGTAGGTCATAGGAAAAATATCTATAAACAACTTTAGCTCAAACTAAAAAACTTTTCAACAGTTGCTCTTAACTGTTCACTAATCTTCTTTGGAATCTCGTCTTTAGAAACCCATCTAAACTCAGAATGCTCATCCTCAGACAGTTTAATCTCACAATCATTTACCATATCGAGTACAAAATCAATCTCAATATTGTGTTCTAGTACTCCATTAACCTCGTTAGTGCTATGCCAGACATTATACGGCCTAACAATCTTAACATCAAAATTAGTCTCTTCTTTAACTTCTCTAACAATAGTGTCATTAGGATCTTCACCAGGATCAACCTTTCCACCAGGTAAATCAAAAAACCCAGGAAGAAATTTCTTATCTTCTGTTCTCTTTAACAATAAAACTTTATCATCCTTAACAATAATTCCACCAACTAATACTCTTGTTAACATTTTCCTCCTCACACATTAATGGCCATCAAAGCACCATTCATATCAAATGTATTATCTAAGATAGTGTACAAATACATCAGTATCCAAAACTGATCTTTTTCACTCTTTTCAAGCATTTTCTTAATCTTATCTACAAGTTCATACCTTTTTTGTCCAAACTTAGCAAGTTTATTTGAATCATACTTGTAAAACAATTCATAAAACTGATTGTAAAAAGAATTTACATCAACAAATATATCTTTTGTTTTTTTACTTAACTTTGAATTAGATTTAATCGCATACTTACAAATATCCCTATAAGAATCTCCAATCCTTTCAAGTTGTTCAGCAATATAATACAGTGGCGGTGTTTTCTTAAACTCAGAATAACCAAATTTATTTAGCACTCGCCTACAAAAATCAGCATACTTGTTAACATCCTTATCCATAAACATAATAGTCTTTAGCCAATCCTTATCTTGTTTTTCTAAAGCTTGTAAACTCTGCTCAGCCATTTGATTAATAATCATAAACATCCTTCTAAAAATTGTATCAAACTCATTTGCATCAATACTTGAAATCTTTTTAATTTGCAATTGATTCTTTCCTTGATAAACAACCTCAAACCCAATAAACTCCTCTCTAATCACCTCTTGAGCAGCCTCAAGTTCTTTTGTTTCAAACTCAACATCAACCTCATCATAACCAGCCTTATAAGTTGCTCCAAGAATTCGTTTAACCATTGGATCCATATCCACAATACTAATGCTTGTTTTTTCACTTGTAATTGCCTTTTCTGAACCAACAATAATCTTATTACCTTTTTCTTCTAACACTATATCGTCCCCCTTCTCAATATTATACTTCTTCACCCACTTGCTTGGCAAAGAAACAACCATTGTGCTGCCAGCAAGCTGTATTACCTTTCTTTTCATGAAGATCACCTATATATTTATTGATTTATTATATATTTATATATCACTATATAAGGTATATGCTAAAACTATATATAAATCTTTTGGCCCCATATAATTAGGTGATGGGAATGATTGAAAAAAAAGAGTATTTGATATTCAGCCACTTAAGAAAAGACGGGAGACAAACACTAACCACAATGAGTAAAAAAACAAAAATTCCCATAAGCACTATATATGACAAGTTAAAGCTTTATGATGGAGATCTAATCAGAAAACACACTTGTTTATTAGACTTTCAAAAACTTGGATTTACAACAATAGCTCACATACTTGTTAATGTAGACAAATCTGTTAAAGAAGAAGTAAAAGAATACTTAACCTGCCACATGAATGTAAACTCCATTAGTAGAGTAAATAACAATTATGATTTTCTAATAGAAGTTGTTTTCAGACACTTAGGAGAAATGGAAGACTTCTTAGACAATCTTGAGGAGAAGTTCCCTATCAATCAAAAACAAGTGTTTTACGACATAGAACAAATCAAAAAAGAAGGATTTATGGATGATCCAGAGATATTGGATGTTATTGTTTAAGGTATGATTTTTGGAGTCAGTCTTTTGACATATCTATTTTTTCTTTCTTTTTTTGTTTTGGTAAAAAGTTATCCTCTGAGATTACAGATTTACCAAGACGTTTTTCAATATTTACTCTTGTTTCCAAAGCAACTTCTCCTCCTCCCTTTGCAGATTTCTTACACTCTTTGAGTCCTTTTGAATCTTCTTCTTTTGTAATATCTGTTGTTGCCTTTTCTCCAACCATAGTAAGAATTAGTTCCCAGTCAGTCATATGATCTCTTAAGTTTTGATTCTGTCTCTTTAGACTTTTGAATTCTTTGTATTCACCAACAGTCTTACCAAAGGTTGCTTTGGATATTTCGTTTGTTAATATTGCGAATTCATTTTTTGTCTTTATTTCTCTGTTTTTCCACTCTTCTGTTAGTTCTTGTCTTATTGCAATCCCACGTAATCGTTTATCTATCCATTCTTTAGGATAACCTTTGAGTTCATAATATTCTTTAATTCTATCTTGACCCAACTCAGGATTCTCAATTTCTTCTATTCTTTCATACCCAACTTGAGCAAGCCATCTTTTGAATGGTTCTGCTTTTTTTGATGGAATTGATTGGATAATTCTAAAGAGTGACTTTGTGTTTGCACAGTCTGTTAATCTCTGCTTTCCATCAGATGCTTCTAATTTCAACTGTACCCAAATTGGGGACAGTTCAAGAGTTTTAAATTCTCTACTTTTAACTTTTCCCCAATACTGTCTTGGTGTTGGACTTTCTGTAAGAACTGACACAACATCTACCACAGAAAAATACCATTCTTTTTCATACCAAACTCTTCGTATTTTTTTGTCTTGGAAAACAATTATTTTGTTTTTTTCTTCCATTTACAGTAGAATAGCATTTGATCTTTATATATCTTAAGAGTGAATGTCCAGTGGGAAAATGGTTAATTGTGAAATAGAGGCTCTCTATCGATTCAAAATAAGTGTTTTAGGAGATTGAACAAATCAAAAAACAAGGCTTTATGGATGATCCAGAGATATTAGATGTTATATTTTAATTAATGTTACTACTTCCAAATGATGAAAAACCGAAACATTTATATATGTAAATATGTATTTCTAACATTAACCTTAAAATCAAGATGGTAAAAAACCTATTTAGCAAAGCACTTCAGAATTCTCATGATGAAATCATGGAGAAATACTTATCCTTAGTTGACCGAATTAATGATTTAGAGCAAGAGTTCTCAGAATTAAGTGATGATGAATTAGCAGCCAAAACTCAAGAATTTAGAAAAAGAATTGTTATTGACGGAGAAACCCTTGATGATCTTCTCCCAGAAGCTTTTGCAACTGTTAGAGAGGCGAGTAAAAGAACAATAGGACAAAGACATTATGATGTACAATTAATGGGGGGAATCGCAGAGCATGAAAGAACCATAGCAGAAGTGAGAACAGGGGAAGGAAAAACCCTAATGGCTACTCTACCAATATATCTTAATGCTCTTGATGTTAATCCTGATTGGATAAAAGCAGCAGAAAAAATGTTTGGTGGAAAAAGTAAAGATGAGTGGGAGTACCAAAACATAATTGCAGGAAAAACAGTCATACCCATTGGAAAGGGTGTACATCTTGTGACAGTAAATGACTATTTAGCACGAAGAGATGCAAGATGGATGAGTCCCATATTCAAGTTTTTGAGAATGAATACGGGTGTTTTACAAAGTAATTCAAAAACTGAACATGGTAAATATTCTTACATTGTCACTCCTTTTGCATATTCTCCTGACGAATTTAATAATGGTCTTACTTTGGTGCCTCGAGAAATAACCTACCAAGAAGATATTACATATGGATCAAAAAATGAGTTTGGACATGATTATTTAAGAGATAATATGAAAATGAGTCTTGGGGAAAGAGTACAAAGAGGGCACCATTTTGCCATTATTGATGAAGTGGATAATGTTCTAATTGATGATGCACGTACACCATTAATAATTTCTGGTCCAAAGCCTGGATCAGTTGATATGTTCCAAACAATTGACACAGTTGTTAAACAATTAAAATCAACTCATTTTGATATTGAAGAAAAAAACAGAAGCTTAAGCCTTACAATAAAAGGAGAGCAAAAAATGAATCAACTACTTCAAGATATTGGGATAACTGATGAACCATTATTTAAACAGAATGGAGACAGTCTTGATTTGGTGGAGCTTACTATCCCAGAAGTAGTATTAAATGGATACATTCAACAGTGCTTAAATGCAAATTTTATTTACAAAAAAGGAAAGGACTATGAAGTGGAGGGAGACAAAGTTATCATTGTTGATCATTTTACAGGCAGACTTATGCCTGGTAGGAGATGGTCAGATGGATTACACCAGGCAGTAGAAGCTAAAGAAGAAGTTCCAGTTGAACCAGAAAGCACTACTTATGCTACAATAACTATCCAAAATTACTTTAGAATGTATGAGAAACTTGCAGGGATGACAGGAACAGCTATTGAAGATTCAGAAGAATTTGGGGATATTTATAAACTTGATACTATTGAAATACCAACTCATGTTGATTATCTTGCATCATTGCCTGAATCTGGACTTGAATTGGTGAGGACCAAAGATATGGAAGGTTTTGATATTGAATACTGGAGCCATACAGATGATCCAGATCAAAAGCCAATTTTTCACAGAAGACAAGATCGTCCAGATACAATATATAAAACCCCAGAAGGAAAAGTAAGAGTTATCTCATCAGAAATTTTAAGATCCTATGTGCATGGAAGACCTGTTCTAACTGGCACTACTTCAGTGGAAAAGTCTGAAATCATATCGGACAGATTAGGTAAAGAATCGATTCAAAAATTATCTACTTGGCTTCTTTTAAGAAACCATTATCTTCAGCAAAGGAGCAGGAAACAAGATGGAAAAAGGATAAAAGAACTTAAAGAATTTGATGAAGAATCCGATGGAACAGCAATTCCTTTAAATAATTTGGATATGTCTAGGTTAGAAGAAAAAGCCCTTGAACTTGGATATGATCAGCCAATAGTAGATTATGTTGACACCATTTTAGATGCTTTGAATGTTTTTGATTTTGGACAAAGAGAACAGAGTCGGGAAAGACTTATTTATGCTTTAGAAAATGGGGTACCTCACAATGTCCTAAATGCAAGACATGAAGCACAAGAAGCTCAAATAATTGCTGGTGCAGGTGCTTTTGGTGCTGTTACAATAGCTACCAATATGGCCGGCAGAGGTGTTGATATTAAGTTGGGAGGAGCTCTGCCAGATGAAATAATCATAAAAGTGAATGATTATCTTTCTAGAAATGGTTATGAAGAACCAACAGTCTTATCTCTTGATGAAAAAATTGATGGTATTGGTATCTTAGCTGAAGAAAACATAGATATGGATCAAGATATTTTATCTTTTATAGAATATTCAAAAGAAAGGCAAATGGTTATGGAACTAGGCGGATTAGATGTTATTGGTTCTGAGAGAAACGAAGCAAGAAGAATTGACAATCAGCTTAGAGGAAGGGCAGCAAGACAAGGTGAACCAGGTAGAACTCGTTTTTGCATATCTTATGAAGATGAACTTTTACTTAGGTTTGGCTCTGGAGCACCTGTTAAATTATTGAATCACCTTGTTGATATTGACCCTTATTTTCCAGTAGATCATAAATTGATTTCAAAATTTATTGAAGGAGCTCAAAGTAGAGTTGAAGGTGCTAACTTTGATGTTAGAAAACATCTACTTGCATATGATGATGTTCTAAATAAACAAAGAAAAACAATCTACGGATTCAGGGACAAGGTACTGGCTGAACTTTATCTAACAGACATAATGTTTAAGCATTTTAAAGAAGAAGTGTATTTTAGAGCTGCAATGGAATTGGAAGTTGATGAAACTGTGGAGGAATTGGCTGCTGAAATAAATGCACAAGGTGTAATAGTTGATAAAAATGCAGATGAGTTGGAAATTGATGAGAATGCAAGAGAATTATTTTTATCTTTGAACAGATTGCAGCCATCAATGCAGATAGGAGAACACATGGTGGACTCATTTTTTAATACTCTATTAACAAAAGAAATGCAATACCAGGATCCAAATCAAATATCTGATGAAGCATGGAAGATTGTTGAAAAATACCTAACCAAAACAAAACCTAAGAAAATAGCTGAGGAATTTTCAAAGCATGCAAGGTTAAACTTTGAATTGATAGCACAGCAAATAGGATATGAATTAATGGGAAAGTTCTCCAAGATCCAACCAAAAGTGAGGATTGGCATTCTTCCACACCCAGAATTGTATCAGTTAGCTAAGGAAACCGCTGAGATAGGAGAAAATCCTGAGAAGCAAAAAGAATTTTTAGAAAAAAGACAATCAATAGAACAGAAACTTTTTGGGGAAATGCAAGTAACAGATATTTTTAGAAAAGGTATTGTAAGAGATGCTGGTCATCTCTGGATGGATTATTTATCTTATGCAGAAGCTGAGAGGGTAAGAGTAGGATTACATGCTTATGGACAAAGAGATCCTCTTGTTGTATACAAAACAAGAAGTCATGCAGAATTTGAGAATGTTGTTGGTGAAATAAGAAATAGAATTGCAGAGAATTTATTCAAGGTTGCCCATAATAAATACACGCAAGCTTGTCAACCAATGCAATTCAGAGTTCCAGGTCAGATAACAAGACCAAAGCCTTAACTACTTAACCAAATCTTCAATAGGCTTATCTTGTTTCTTAGCTTCTTTCATTAATTCTTCAGCTTCTTTTTCAAGATCAACACCTAGATCTTTAAGACCTTTGATGTGCATTTGCATTAATTGCTCAACAATCTGCAGGATCTTATACATCTCCTGTCTTTCTTTAACTAATGTTGATAATGCTCCTTTATGAAAACCTACTTGTTCATCCTTACTTGCTTCTTTTTCTGCCATATTTATTCACCTATGTTTGTTTCTACCTCTTTGTTTAAATCTTTTTCGATAATTTAGGTTTTTTAATTTGATAACCCATTTGTACAAGAAACTCCCTTGCTGTGTTAACTCCATCCTCAAATGCATGAGGAGAATAACTTCCCACCATCTTTCTTTTGTAGAATGGTTGCATGTCTTCTCCAATTAATTTTGGGCTGTCACTTAAATAAGCTCTTGCAAGTTTGTGTTGACTTGACCTTCCCAGAGCATCAATAATCTCTGCTGCTGCATACTCCACACCTCTACTAGCAAACATTTTCTCAATCACACCAGTTAATCCGAATAACATTTGTATTCTATCATGATTTGGAGTCTCCTCTTGTTTTAAGAATTCTAATTTTGCAGTCAAAAAATCTAAAGGATGTGGAACATGATAGGTTGAACCAAACATCTGTGCTTGTACTGCGTTCTGAAAAAATTCAGGTGTAACAATATATTTTCCGAAATGAACATTTGGCAGATCTGTTTGCCCTAGCCAAAGATCAACTTCTACAGGAGGTTCACCCCATCTAATAGCAGCAGACACTTTATCTCTACCTCCATTTTGGTAGCTAACACTTGAAGGTTTATACTTTGAAAATTCAAATAAGTCAAAAAGAATGCATAGACTATCTTCACTGACAGCAATCAGATCAAGATCAACAGCCTTTTCTGGATCATCATTAGGTAAGGGATTTGGTACATACAATACATCATGTTTTAAAGCTAAAGCCAATAGGCCAAATTCATCAACAGACAAAACCTTTCCAGAATCACACATTTCAGCAACATGCATAGATAAATCTAAAGCTTTTATCACATCATGCTCTCTATGATTATCAACTAATGCATCCATAACAATATCTTCACTTATCCTTGGTTTCTTTTTCTTTGCCATTTTTATTCTAAATACCTATTTGATTCTAAAAATTCTCTTGCTACAACATTACTTTCATAGAATGGAGCATCTGTTGGACCAACTAATGAACTATCTATGCTCATGTAAATCATAGCAAGTCTTGGAACAGTTATCTCATTTAACTGATGCTTTATTGATTCCGCAATGCTTACTACTCCTTTTCCTTCCTTTTCTACAAATTCTTGTTCTAGAAAATCTGTTAAATTAAGAACATCAGCAGCGATTCTGTAATCAGCTTTGTCAAATCCAAGCCTTGCTGACAAAAACCTGTAAACATCAGGAACACAAATTGGAATCCCCCAAACATTAGCTTTCCATCCATTACTAATAAAACGTGGTTCCACCAACTGTTCTCCATATTGTACTTTTGGTTCCTGACTCATTGTCCATATAAAAATATCAGTATCTCTGTTAACCTTTCCAACTCTAACATCCTTATAACCTGGTGACATTGAAGTATGATCTCTAAATTCTACTTGTACCAGGCTACCTGACAAACCTTCCTCTGCACCATAGCCTTTTGCAATCATCTCAAGGTTATGACTTTTTTTGTATCTGATGTCACAATTAATACCAACACTTTTCATAATTGCCCAGACTGCAAACTGATCAACAAACACATATTGAGGTTTTAAAGTAAAAGGATCAAAAGGTTCTAAATCATCATATGCATCAGATTCTGGAATTGAGAATCTTTCCTCAAGATTCTGTGCAGTTTTTAAAAACACATTAAACACTTCAGCAGTTGCTAAACTCATATTTTTTGGTTTTGTAACCTGCAAATAGTCTTGATAATCATCAGAACTCATATTATCAAATATCATATATATTAGAACTTCTCTCCAATATATAAATCTTTCTTCTTACACCACTTAACAGTGAGAATAACATTGGTTTTTTAAATCAGAGCTGATTACATTATAATATGTCAGAATTATTCATAAAAAACAATCAATTAATCCCAGAAAATGAATGGAAAACAATAATTCAAAATCTAAAATCAGAATCATCTACAAAACCTGTCAAACAAGCTCTATTTGATGCAATAAAAAAAAGATCTGGAAATAAAATAGGATTATTGTTCTCAGGAGGAGTTGATTCAACAGTGCTAGCATTAATCTTAAAAGAACTTGAAATTGACTTCACATGCTTTGCAATTGGAATAAGAAGAAGTAAAGATGTAAATGTTGCAATAGAAATTGCAGAAAAATACAACTTGGATCTAAAAACAAAATACTTCACCTTAGAGAAAATAGAAAACACAATAGAAAATCTAATCAAAATCTTTCAAACAGATGACTTTGTAACAATCAGTGTTGGATCTGTTATATATGATGCAGCAAAACTTGCAAAACAGCATGGCCACACAAAAGTTTTAACTGGGCTTGGATCTGAAGAAATATTTGGCGGATATTATCGACATAAAACCTCAAGCAATGTTAATCAAGAATGCTGGAATGGAATGATAAACACACTATGGAAAAGAGACTTACAAAGAGACACAACAATTGCAAAAAACCTACACATGCAATTCTCAACTCCATTTCTTGACAAAGAATTAATCATGGCAGCAATGCAAATTCAGGGAGAACAAAAAGTAAAAGATGGTCTGGCAAAACTACCATTAAGAAAAATAGCATTAGAAATTGGTCTAGAAAATCAGTATGCAATGAGAAAGAAAATAGCAGCACAATATGGCTCTGGATTTGACAAAGCAATAGAAAAAATAGCAAAATCAAAAGGATTTAAGTATAAATCTGATTATCTAAAACAAGTATTAACCAAGATGTAGTTCAACAACGTCCTTATCCTTAACAACATAATCTAAACTCCTAATCTTTAATCCAGGATACTTTGCACTCCCCCAAATTCTAACATACTTAAATTTTGCAACAAAATCCTTATGCAACTTTTTACAAATATCTCTTACTGTGGCTCCGTTTTTAACAATCAAAGCTTCATCCATATCTGGTTTTTTACCTGGTTGCTTGCAATAAATTCTAATAATACCTAATCTACTAAACATTAATTCTTTTAGGTCTGTTAAATCCTCATCATTTTGAGCAGAAATACATAAATCTGGCTTAATCTTTTTCTTAATCTGAGCAAGCTTCTTATCATTAAGCAAATCAATCTTGTTTAATATGATAATTGCAGGAACATAAACCTTATTATCTTCTAAAACATCTATTAACTGATCTTCATTAATCTTATCTCTAATCAACACATCTGCATTAGTGACCTTAAACTCTTTTAGAATAGCAATTATGGTCTCATCCTGCATATTGAGTTTTTTAGTAGAACTCAAATCAATACCACCTTTGAATTTCCTTTTAATTTTAATATCAGGTTTTCTAGCATTAATCCTAATCCCAATATTATACATCTCATCCACAATAATTTTAAGGTGCTTAGGTTTTGTTACATCCAAAATAATTACAATCAAATCAGCAATCCTTGAAACAGAAAAAATTTCCTTACCTCTACCTTTTCCTTTAGATGCTCCCTTAATAACTCCAGGTACATCTAAAACCTGAATATCAGCTCCTTGATAAGTAAGTGCACCAGGTATAACATCTAAAGTTGTAAAATCATAAGCACCAACTTTTGAATCTGCATTTGTCAGTTTGTTAATTAATGTAGATTTCCCAACAGAAGGAAAACCAACTAAAACAACAGTTGCATCCCCAGTCTTTCTAACAGAATAACCAGTTCCCTTTTTTCCACCAGATGAAGATCCTTTTTCCCTTAACCTGGCAAGCTTTGCTTTAAGTAATCCAATATGGTGCTGAGTAGCCTTATTATACTTAGTTTTCTTAATCTCAGCTTCAATATCCTGGATTTTATCATCATAACCTGCCATAAAGCAAAGGAGGAAAAAACTGTTTAAAATACTTTTGAAAAAAAAAGGTGGGCTCAGAGGGACTTTCAACAACCTTTTACAAAGTTTTAACCAAAGGTAGCACATTTATGTGCTTGGGTGGTGATAATCTTGCATTTCAAGACATCACCACATGGGACTACAAATCCCATTGTTTTGGTCAAACTTTTACCCTTGGGTAAAAGGTTGATTTGAACCCTCGACCTATTAACCCAGCTTTTGTTGCTGTCTGGTTAAGAGCCAGTTGCTCTGCCTAACTAAGCTATGAGCCCATAAAACAATAAATAAAGAAAATCAAAAAATGATTTTCTAAATTGAAAATACTTCATATTTTCAATAAAAGAGAAAAATAATCTGGTTATAAATCTTTTGGCTATCTAGCTTGCATAACCCGCTAATGCAGACTGATCACCATTAAAAACATTAGCATCAGTCTTGCCATGAGTTTCTGTTGCAATTCCATTAGTTATTCCATAAACAGGTTGACAATCTCCACAAGTCTGCCAGAAATCCCAGGTGTCCCAAGTATCCGGAATTGTTGGACAATCAACACCCCAGTGTGCAATCCACAATGGATATTCACCAAATTGTTCCTTAGCTGCACTAGGGTTAAATCCATTCCAAAAACCAACACTTGTATATATCAAAGGTTTTTTACCGGTAGCAGCTTCAACAGTTTCCAGCCAATCTTTCATATTCCTAAACCAATCATCAGTTGAGGCATGTATCATTTGCTGATCAGTTGGATCTATCTCTAAATCCAAAACAGCAGGTAATTCTCCAAAATCTCCTTCCATCATTGACAGGAATTTTTGAGCTTGACCAACACCATCAACATAAGGAACAAAAAAGTGATATGCACCTCTATACACTCCCTGTGCTTTTGCTTCTCTCCAATTCCTCTTAAACTCTGGATCTTCTGTTGTACTATATGTTGCTCTGATAAATGCAAAGCCAACACCATAATCAGGGTCACTTACAACTTCATGCCAACGGATATCTCCTTTCCACTTTGAAACATCAATACCAGTAGCAGCATCTTGGCCCCCACAAATAGTAGTAGAGCCACCTCCTCCAGCACCCCAACCACTGCCTCCACTTCCACCACCAGAGCCTCCACCACTTCCTGAACCTCCAGAGCCTCCACCACCACCTGTACCTCCTGTTGCACAGATACCACTACAACCATCTTGTGGTTCATCAAACATATGATCTTTAATCAGTTCATAAGCAATATAAAAATCAACTTTTTCTTTTCTAACATCATTATAATCTTGGGACTCAACCAAAAGCCAGCATCTTCCTTTTCTTTCAACAGAACCATATATCAGTAAAGGAGTTTGACCATCAAAAGCCATATCATCTCTATACTGCATGCAGTTATAGTCCCCATAATAGTCACAGAACTCTAATGTTCTTGTATCAGATGGTTGACAAGTATAAAAAGTCCTACCATTAAAATTCTCATCAAAATCAATAGGACAAGGAAAGTATTCTTGAGGTTCTGCATCTCCTTCAGGACAATCAGCACCACCAGATGATTGACTCCTTACTGGGCTTAATGGATTTGGTGGTTTAGGAACAGTAGCTCCACCCGGTACCCAAACGTTGTAGGTATATTGGTTTGTTTCATATTCAACAGTATACTCTGTGCAAGTTGCTGTCTCCATGTCCCAAGGATTACAATCTGGCTGACCAACGCACACCTTTGGAACTTCCATTGTTGCACCAGACTGATCACACAGTAAAAAGGATTCATCAACATTAATACCAAAACCTTTGAATGTGACATCTGCTCTTGCCTTAAAACAAGCATCTTCTGGTTCTAACCTATTCCTACCAAAAAGATCAAAGTGTTGAGTAGCATCTTTGAAATCTAGTACGTCAATTTTGCACCAATCATCACTGTCAGGAGTACAGACAGCTTTAATAACCATGTCTTTTTCAGGTTTCTCTGTTGGACTATCGGTGTCTCTCTTACCTACTTCTGGCAGTCTATCCTCTTTTGTCCATAAGCAAGAATCACCATTATCATAAAAGGCAATCTTGTTGTCTCTCATCTCTCTTTCAAATTCAAAATTCTCATACCAAAAATAGTAAGTTGTGCATGTACAATTACCAGAAGGAGGCTCATCTTCACATCCACCTGTACACTCATGACAACCACCACATGAATCTGTCTGTCTTACAACAGGTGTTGGACCAACACATACATCTCCATCTCCAACACCACCTTTACCAATACCTGTTGATTTAATGTATAATTCTCCAGGAATCTCAGAAGGAGGTGGCGGAGGAGATTTGGTCCATCCCTCACAACTTTGACAACCTTCTGTTAATGTCCATTCAGGCAATTGAAGAATTGTATCACTCTCCTCAGTACACCTCAGTACAACACCAAACGGAGTAAAGTGTGTTGTCTCAGCCTCAATCACATTCTCATCAACATCAACAACAGATGAATCCAAAGAAACCCACATATCAAGATTCTTGTCATAAAAACCAAGCATTAAATCTTCTTCTTTGATTGTTAATGGAATATCTTTTTGATGATAACTCATAATCAATTTAACTGGCTGGGAAAACTGTGCTCCATCAGGAAGTCCCCTATAAGCAAGCATACCCATCAAAACTCTATTAGACAGTCCCTCAAATTCCCTGTCCAAAAGCTCAATACCAGGTCTATCTCCACCAGTCATTGTGGTTCCTGGAGGAACAATAATCTGGAATCTATTATCATGAGATGTAATTAATGTCTCATCACCTGCTTTGATAGGTTCATATAACTTTCTTGGAACAACATAATTTTGTTCTTTAAATGTAATAGTAGCAGGACTCTTGGTCATCTCAATTGGATATTCTAAATCAACATCAATAGTGACATCATTAATATCAACTTTAACGGTAATATCCTCCTCTTCTACTTCAAACCCTTCTTCTCTGAATGCCTCAAAACCTTTGGTACAGGCAACAACATTCTTAGATATATAATCTATTAACCAATCAGTACTTATATCCTCATCAATACCATAATAAACCATGGCATCATTTGAGACAAGTTCTAGACAAGAACCCATAAAAAAATTCAAGGCCTCTTGAGTTGTTTTTGTATCACTAATCTCATGAGTATTTGGCTCACCACCTTTATTTGAAACCATAAACACTGCTGCAAACGCAAGTAACAAAACAATAGCTAAAATCAGGAAAATACTTGTCTGGGATTTTGAACTCATAATAATACCTCCTTTTATTATTTCAATCTAATAAGGCCTTATAAATTTTTCTAAGAATCAATAAGATTAAATTTTATTTAACACAACAAAATTGGCAACTTGGGTTCCTGGCCAAGATTCTTCTGCAACTAAATCCTCATTTAATCTATGGGCATATTGTGTTGAGTGGCCGCTATCAAACATAATTGCTTTTGTGCTTCCAAGTTGCAATAGTAAAGCTGCAGCTTCATATGGAACCACATCATAGCATTTCATAAAATACATTATTTTCCCATCGCTGGATAAACCTGCAACTGTCTTTGCACCTGTTTTCCATGTTCTCTTATCATTTGGTTTTAACATATCTTGTTGTAGAACCGTTGGTATTTTAGGTGAGCCTGTTGTGTCATAAATGAGTGTTTTAACCCCAGAGATCATATGATTCAACATAAGCAACTGTTTGTTGAGTTGCACTGTTTGCATCTGCTAACCAGTCTTCCCATTCCTGATCTCTATCTAAATGTTCCCAATAGTTTTCATAAACATAATCAACTTGTGCAGTATTCTTCCAATTAATCCTTGATCTATCTTGTTCTTTCAATGATTTGAGCATTAAAACTCCTTTCTCATCATACTGGCTAAAGTCTCCAATAGGAATATTCTCAGGATAACCCTCTAAACCAATGTCACGATAATAAAGCACAGTTCCAAAGACAGTCTCTGCCATATTAACCTCTTTTTCAGCATAGTAGTTTGCCAGTGCAATACATATCCCTTCATTAGATCCACTAATGCCCGATAAATCTCCACTTCCATGTTCTTCATTAAACCCATGGCATGTTTCATGCACAATAACTTCTGTGTTAACATTAGCATAATCATAAATACTTACAATAGGATGAGCATAATAAGTTCCTTCTCCTAGTGAACCATACTCAACATAAGTCAATGTTTCAATCATAAAATCGATCCTGCCTGAACTATACATATCCTCCAGATGCTCGAGCAAAGCCTCTTTATTAACCACATCAGATCTTATATTAACAAGTGAACTAATCAAAGAATCAACCTGATCTCTTTCTCGGATCAGATCCATAAACTCTTCTGCCTCTTCAACAGAAAGTGATGTAAGAACAGGTTCCATTATTTCTTGATTTTGCTCAATATCTTCAGAATCCAGAATATTATTCATCTCTAAAACATTAAGTGCATCCTGAACATTCTCACTAAATGTAATTCCATCTTTTTTATTCTCACCAATCCCAGTACAGTCAAAACTCCCATCAGTTTGTTCTTCACAATTATCATTGTGACAGTCTGTATCCAATTCCCAGAATGTTGTATCTAGTCCCGATGATTTCCTACAAACCAATATATCACCCGAAGCTGAACATGATTGTTCATTAAGAATATCACATGGATCATTGAGATCAGGCTTATCTGAACCACTACCTCCTCAATCTCCACCTCCTCCTAAAGCAATATCAACATCCTCTTTTTTAACCCAAATGTCTAGATTCCATTGGCGCCCATTATGATTGATCAAATGTTGTGCTTCGAGCAACAACCAGCAAACATCATCCACCATAGCAGAACCAAAAATCAAAAGTTCTGTACTCTCATCATAAGATACAAAACTTAATTGATCCATTTCTGGATAATCACCGTACATATCTGCAAACTCATCTCTGCTCCTTGTTTCAAATGAATTACTTGCTGTAAAAGTTAGTCCTTTATAATCCTCTTCGTATTCTTCACAAGGAGTACTGTATGTTGGGTGAACAAAAGTGGTCACAGCAATTCTATCTTTCATATTCTTTGTTGTACCATCAGTAATACCTGTTCCTTCTCTATACTCCCATTTACATACATTTTGATAGCACTTACAATCAGCCATCTTCACCTGTCTTGGAGTACCTCCAAAAAATGGCATCTGCTTTGACTCACCATCATTTTCACACACATAATAAGAACCTTCTTTTTGAATTCCAAACCCACTATATTGGACAGTTGATCCTTGTTTTAAAAGTGCATCTTCTCCATCATTTGTTGCCTCTAATTTGAAAGTTAAAACATTAGCCTCTAATTTTTCATCTAAAATCAAACAAGTGTCATCTTCTCCAGACCAACACCTAGATATAAGCAAAATATCTGCAGTAATATCATCTGGATCAGTGTTAGTATTAGTTTCAGAATCGATCTTTTCTATTTGTACACTATCCTCAGTGTTTTCATCCCAAATACAAGAACCACCCAAACCTTCAAAAGTTATTTCAATAGCTCTATCAATTTTAAATTCATTAGGTTCATAATAATAATAATAAAATGAATCACACTTACAAGCAGGAATTCCTCCGCCCTTAGGTTCTGGACATTGTCCACCAACTTCTCCAGAACACTCTCCCTTACAATCAGAACAATCTACAACATCATATTTTATTTGAATAGGTCCTTTACAGGTATCTATCCTATCTCCAATACCATTACCTTGAGTAACTTCCACTCCCTCAATAAACAACTTCTCTCCACCACCACCTGGAACAGACCCATAAGCCCAACCCTCATCAGGCTCACAATCCTCTTTGATAGCCAGAACAATTGAATTCTCAGCTATGTCCTCTAATTCAGTACATTTAATAACAATTGCATATTTAGTGAAATGGTATGTTTCAGCCACAAGCTTGTTTTCTACAACATCAACTTGGGTTGGAATTGCAAGCCAAACACCAGTAGGTTCATCATAATAAGCAATTCGTAAATCTTCTTCTTTCACAGTGAAAGGTACTTCTGAATCATTATAAAGCATAGTTAACTCAACTGGTTTTGAGAATTTGGCACCATTAGGATAAGCATCAAACGCAAGCATATTCATTACAACGTTGTTCTTAAATCCATAATCTTCCCTGTCAAGAATTTTAAAACCAACTTCTTGTTTGTTATTATTAAGAATTCTAGCCCCAGGAGGAATTATCATTTGAAATTCCCTATGTGGTGATGAGAGAATAGTCTCTTTGTTTTCTTCAATCTCAGTCCACTTAATTCTATGAAGAATAAAGTTTTGATTTTTAAATTTAATAATTGTGTCGGCCTTAACCATTGTTATTGGATATTCTAACTCCACAGTTAATGTTTTACCTGTGATTTCAACATCAACAACAATATCCTCTTTTGTAATCACAAATCCTATTTCCTCGAACATTTTCAAATTGTCAGTACACCCTGGCAAGTTAGTCTTTATCTGCTCTTCAATAAAATCATTGCTAACACCAGAAAGAATCCCATAATCATGGACAGCTTGGTTAGTAGTATCTTCCAAACAAGATCTTATTAGAAAATTGAGTGAATCTTGATTTCCTTTAAGATTGATACTTCCTTCAACATCAGGTTTAACTAGAACTGATTCTTTACTAAACAAAAATAGACTGATACCTGCTAAAAGAACAATTGCAATAATGAGAAAAACCGCTATCTGACCTCTTTTTTTGAACATATTTTGTTTTTATATTATCATATATAAAAAGTTTATGGAAAAGAGTAAAAAAGCGGGAGGAGGGACTTTCAAGACTATTTTCCAAAGCGAATTCGACAAAGTCGAAGACGCCATTTTTGATCGAACTTTTCAGCGAAGCGGAAAAAGGTCGATTTGAACCCTCGCATCGTCGGGATCTGCATATCATAGCCGAAGCTCAATATCCCGTTGCAGCCGACTGCCTTAGCCGGACTTGGCCACTCCCGCAATAATGGACCCGAAGGGACTTTCGACATCCTTTCCACAGCTTGTACCATGGCTATCTCGTTACATAAAGGCCATGTTATGGGACTTTATGTCCCATTACTTTTGGTCAAGCTTTTGCCCGAAGGGGAAAAGATTGATTCGAACCCTTGATCTACAGCTGTCTGAAATCGCGGATTTCCGAGCAAATCTCAGTTCCCTCGATAT
The DNA here is from genome assembly GCA_964419615.1 of uncultured Methanosarcinales archaeon. Taxonomy (GTDB): domain Archaea; phylum Nanobdellota; class Nanobdellia; order Woesearchaeales; family JAGVZT01; genus JAANXH01. The sequence goes on from CAYQPU010000021.1 coordinate 21,750, forward strand.
TAGAAGGCTGTCGCCTTATATGCCCGAACAATTAATATCCTCAATCATCACGTATCGTGGCAATCACGTTTTCATAAAGGCCACGCCAAGGGGCTTTAGCCCCTTATGTTTTAATCGAACTTTTCTTAAAAGTTCGCCAGACTAGGCTACGGGTCCATACTCAATAGGGCTTTTAAGCAATATATAAATTTTTCTTATATAATCAGAAAACACCACCTTGGCGCGATGCAGCTAAACCAGAAAGGTTTAGCGAAATAGGACTGGCAAGGCCGTCGCTGCCAGGGAGGGGGTGTTTTCCATGAAACAACACTTATGATCATCCTTTTTATCAAAACCTTTAAAAGAAAACATATCTCACACATGGACATGACAAAATGGATGTTTTTTACAAAAAAAGGTAAAAGATTCTTTACAAATGATGAAAAAGATCTTCACACACAATATGGATACATAAAGGAAAAGGACATAAAAGACTCAAAGCCAGGAGACGAATTAGAATCAAACACAGGCACGAAAATGTACAAAACAAAACCATCTTTCATTGATATACACTCTCGGATCAAGCGAGGAGCACAAATCATTCCATTAAAAGACATAGGAATAATATTAACTGAAACTGGAATCAATTCAAAAAGTAAAATAGTAGATGCAGGTGCAGGATCAGGAGGATTAGCTTGTTTTCTAGCAAACATTGCAAAGGAAGTCACAACATATGATATAAGAGAAGATTTCATAAAAATAGTTGAAAAAAATAAAAAACTCTTAAACCTAAAAAACCTCACAATCAAGAAAGGCAGTGTCTATGAAAAAATCGATGAGAAAAATGTTGATCTAATAACACTTGATTTACCTGAACCCTGGCAAGCAGTTGAAAATGCATGCAAAGCTCTAAAAACAGGTGGCTTTATTGTAAGTTACTCACCTTGTATTCCACAGGTAATGGACTTTGTAAGTGAAGTTAAAAAAAATAAGTCATTACTATTTCTAAAAACAATTGAAATAATTGAACGACAATGGGACATTGACCAAAGAAAAGTCAGACCAAAAACACAAACAATAGGTCATAGTGGATTTATGACATTTGTAAGGAAAGTAACGAAAACTCAGAAGTGAGTTTTCGGAATTGAAAATCTATTGCATTAATTTTCAATAAAAAAATAAAAAAAATTATTGAAAATCAAGCACCACAATGAAGATATTCTTAATGCCCGAAAAATAATCTTTAGTGCTTGATTTTCAATTCCAAAAAAGTGGCTTTCATATAAATGAGTGTTAATATTACGCACTCTAACATGGAGCTAATCTGCCACTTTTTTGTTATATGTAGTCAATTGTTGCCTTTGCAAGTATATCCTGACTACTGTGAATCTTTACTCTTGGATGCTCAGGTTGTAGATTTGGTAAATCAGTACAAGCCAACAAAACATGATCAGCACCTTCTTGATGAAAGCTGTCAATCATATTGTTCAATTTATCTCTATCATCAAATTCCTGCATATTATCTACTAACCTACCAATCATCCCATCAAGTTCTCTCTGGTCACCGACATTAGGCACCCAGTACTCAATTCCCACTTGGTCTAGTTTATTTGAGTATAATCCATCATTAAGTGTACTTGATGTTGCAAGTAATCCGACCCTTGATACACCTTCTCTTTGTAAGTACTTGACACTCTCATCAATAATACTCAACATCTCTACTTGTACATTTTCTCTAATCCCGCCTATGTGAGCATGTAAAGTATTACATGGCATGACAAGCACTTCTGCTCCACCATGTTCGAGTAATTGAGCTGAATCAACTAAGTATGGGAAGTAATTTTCTATACCTTCTCCGTTTGAAAGAAGTTTCTTCTCTATTCTTTTTGGAATAGGAACTAAATGAACCAAAATATCTGGATTCTGCTTTGTTCCTTTCCTTTTAGATTCTTCAAATAACTGCAATTGAAACCTAGCTGTTGTTTCATGTCCAAATCCACCAATAACACCTATTGTTTTCATATTATCACCAAACAGTAGTAGTTTTTAGAAATTAATAAAATTATTTACTTATTTTCTTATCAAAACAAAAAAATATTTAAGCTACATTTTGTTTAATACTTGACATGAATCCAAAATTTAGAGTAAACGAATCAAAAGGAGAAGTAACTAAACTTGACAAAATAGATAAGAAAATTCTTTGTGCAATGTTTTCCAGAAAAAGAAAAACACAAAAACAAATTGCAAAGCAAGCTCGAGTATCAAAGGAGGTTGTTAATTATAGACTTAGGAGACTTTCTGAAAATGGTGTTTTGAATGGAGCTGTCGTATTTATTGATACAACAAAACTAGGTTATAATGTAAATATTATGTATATCAAATTGCAAAAAATTGATCGTGAAAGACAAAAACAAATAATTAATCAGCTAAGCCAAAACAAATTTGTTAAAGTAGTTGCAACATGTACAGGACCATGGGACATGTTTATCGTCTTTTGCTCTCACAACACAAAACATCAAAATGAAATAATAATTAATTTTCAAAATATATGTAAAAATAATCTAAAAAGGTACAGACATGCAACAATACTACAAGAAGAATTCCTATCCCTTGATTATTTACACAGTACAAAATTTGGTACAACTGCAACAAAAGAAAATACAAAGCTTGATAAAAAAGATTTAGAGATTCTATCAATTCTTTCTGTTGATGCATTCACGCCATTAGTTGAAATGGCAGAACAAGTAAAGCTGACACCAGAAGCAATAAGTTACCGAATAAAAAAACTAACTAAATCAGGTGTGATACTCGGAATATTACCTTTAGTAAACATAAGCTTGCTTGGATATCACTGGTACACAGTATCTTTATTCCTACACAATCTCACAGACAAAAGACTAAACTCTTTAATCTATTACCTCAAAGAACACAAAAACATTGTTTGTGTAATCAGAACATTTGGACAATGGAACTTAGAATTCGATATCCATGTTAAATCTAGCCCAGAATTCAGCAAAATACTAACAGATATCAGAGAAGAATATTCAGATATAATAAATGACTTTGAGTCAAATCTTATTTTCTATGATTATAAGTATACTCATCTGCCAAACGGACTGTTAGAAAAATAAATTAAAAAAAAAGAAAAATCTACTTTCTTAGCTTGCTTACAAGGAAAACAATTCCAAACAACAAAGCACAAAACAGCACAATATAAACAATGTTCTTTAAAATTGTTATTAGCACCCAAAGCAGGATAAAGTGAACAACAGCCAGCACAATGCTTGCTATAAATATCACACCATCCACAGCGCCATCAATGAACTTACCAATCAAAGGTACCTTTCTGACAAAGTTCGACATAACTGAAATTGGCCCAAAAATCATTCCATAGCCAACTAACAGGCAGACAAAAGTCAAGATCCTTAACATCAATGCAACAAATTTGTCTTGTGACTTTAGCTGTGTAAGAGTAGATTCATAATCTTTTGTTGAAAACAACAGGAATTTCTTCTTTCCACCATCTCTGATTGTTTGACCATCTGAAACACCTGCAACTAAAAGTTTAGATTCATCCTTAATGTATTTCATAGATTCCCTATGAGTTGAATCAATTTCTTTTGAGTATTGCTCATAACCAAGCACTTTTCCAAGAGAATCAACTTTGTAGTTTCCTAGAGTAAATGATTGAAATTCATTTTCTCTGACAACGACATTCCAATTGCTCTCTTTAACGAGGTAGCATTTTTCACATACTTCCTCATCATTACTGTCCTTTCTGCATTTCTCTCCTTTCTCTTCAATTAACTCTTGATTTGATCTTAAAGTACCGCAATGCTCTTTTGTTTCGTATTGCAGTTCTTCTTGTACGTAATTGAAATAAATACAATTGCCTTCAACTTTCCCTTTATAACAAGGAAGCTTTGAATCTGTGGTTGCTAATCCTTGGGTTCTAATAAACCCTGATTCTCCAGAAGTAGTTGAAACTTCAACTGCTCTTGAAAACACTTTTGCACTGTTCTGGCTCTCTGCATTCCAGAGCAAAAGTGAAGCAATAAACAATATCAATATCACTCCTACAAACACGCCTGCTATACTTCTAAAAATATTACCTATCGGATTTGATAGGCCTTTTGTTCTTACCATATTGTTTTTTTCCTCCAACAAATTAACTAATTTGGTTCTTATTTCACATCTTTTTTGATTATTTCTCCTGGTAAAGTAGACTTTCCAGACCAAATTTTTCTTCCAGGATAAATAAGAGTATTAATACCTGTATTTACATCATCTCCAAGACACGCGCCAAGTTTACGCCTGCCAGAATCAACTTTTTTACCATTAATCATTGTTTGATTATCTTTGCCGTCATGCCTGTAGTCTGCTGTAACAGTACCATAAGCAATATTACAGTTCTTTCCAATAACAGAATGTCCAATATAAGATGGGTGCTTTGCAGTTGTCCCATCCATAACAATAGAATCAATAATCTCAGCTCTAGTTCTAACACCATCCATTACAATAGTATCTTTACGCAAATAAGCATGTGGTCCAATCTCACAATTCTTCCCAATATAAACTGGCCCTTCAATATAAGATCCTGATTTAATAACAGAATCTTCTCCTAAAATCAGAACTCCCTTTACTGTAACATTATCCTCAACAACACCTTTAATAACACTCTTTTTTAAACTTCTCAACATAAGAACATTAGCCTCCAGATAATTCCACCAATAACCAATTGGCAGCCAATAATCTGTAGTCTCAACCACTTTGACCTTGCTTGTTGACGCAAGCTTTGTTACCGCATCAGTAAGTTCATATTCATCTCTTTTCGACTTTTCCAAACTATCAATAATCCCAAATATTGATTTATCAAAAACAAAAACCCCAATACTAACAAGATCAGACACAAACTTATCAGGTTTTTCAACAATCTCTTTAAGATCATTATCCTTATCAACAACCAAAACACCAAATCTTGATGGATCATCAACTTTCTTTGCAAGCAAAGCAAAATCATATTCAATCAACTTTTTAATATCTTTTCTAGAATAAAGATCATCGCCATACAACATAATGAACTTTCCTTTAATGTATTCTTTTGCAGCCAGCAATGCATTAGCTGTTCCCTTTTGCTCTTTTTGTTCAGTATAAACAATCTTGACTCCTTTATAGTCCTCTCCAAGATAATCCATAATCTGCTCTTTTTTATAACCAACAACAATTACAACCTCATCAACAAATCCTTTAAGTTGATCAAGTGTATGTTCAATAAGAGTTTTATCAAGAATCTTTAGCAATGTCTTTGGAGCATCTAGTGTAAGTGGAAAAGTCCTTGTTGATTTACCTGCTGCTAAAATAACCGCCTGCATTTTACTCACCTATCTCTTTTTTAGCAATATCTGCTAATCTATCAACCATATCTGAAATTTGGTTAATATCTTCTCCTTCAATCATTATCCTTAATATGTTTTGTGTACCAGAATACCTAACTAAAGTTCTTCCTTTATCTCCAAGTTTAGTTTCAATTTCTTTTAGTGTTTTACTAAACTTAGGAATCTTGTTAAGGTCTGGCTTTGATTTAACATCAACATTAACTAACCTTTGTGGGAACTTCTCCATGCTCTTTGATAACTCAGAAAGTGTTTTTCCTGTTTTCTTCATAATCTTAAGTATTTTCAAAGCAGCAATAGTTCCATCTCCAGTCAAAGAATAATCAAAAAATATAATGTGACCAGACTGCTCACCACCAAGATTATATCCTCCTTTTGTCATTTCATCAATAACATACCTATCTCCATTCTTGACTCTAACAACTTTTCCACCAGCTTGATTAATAGCTTTATCCAGCCCCAAATTAGAATACTCAGTCACAACCAAAGTTTCTTTTTTTAATTTATTTTTGCCTAGCATGTCAAGAGCTGCTATAGTTAAAATCTGATCTCCATCCACAACTTGTCCTTTCTCATCAACCATAATAACTCTATCAGCATCACCATCAAGAGCTAAACCAACATCATAACCTTCATCAACAACAACCTTGCTAATCAACTCAGGATGAGTTGCCCCACAATCTTTGTTGATATTAAGTCCGTCTGGATGATTATTCAAAACTAAAACTTTGGCTCCGAGCTCCTTTAAAATCAGTGGTGCAATCTTATAAGCTGCACCATTTGCACAATCAATCACAATCTTTAAACCCTTAAGAGATCTATTATAAATCGCACTCTTAGCAAATTCAATATATCTACCTTGAGCATCATCAATCCTATGGGCTTTCCCTACTTTGTCTCCATCTACATTATACTCATCCAAATCAGAAAAAAATAACTTTTCGATTTTTTCCTCAACTTCATCAGACAATTTTAAGCCATTAGATGAAAAAAATTTAATCCCATTGTCGCTCGCAGGATTATGTGATGCACTAATAACTATTCCTGCGTCAGCTGCAAAAGATTTCACAAGGTGAGCAACAGCTGGTGTTGGCATTGGACCAACAAGCATAACATCCCCTCCAACAGATATAATTCCAGACATAAGAGCAGCTTCAACCATATAACCTGAAAGTCTAGTATCTTTACCAATAATAAACTTAAGATTCTTTTTTCCATTCTTAAGCTCGATAGCTACGGCTTTACCCAATTTAATACAAGCTTTTGGAGTAATTGGATATACATTTGCAGTCCCTCTAACACCGTCTGTGCCAAACAATTTTCTCATTTTACAGTCACGCTCTTTGCTAAGTTTTTAGGATAATCAGGATCATGTCCTTTTAGCACTGAAAGGAAATATGCAAGTAATTGATTTGGGACAAGGCAGGCAATAGGAGATGCTTGGTCCAAATCAGGAATCTTTATATGATAATCAAACACATCACTGTTTGTTGGAGACACACCTATTATAAATCCACCTCTTGCTTTGATTTCTCTTGCATTATTAATAATATCATCTCTTGAGTTATCATTGGGAGCAAGTACTACTACTGGTGAGTTTTTTTCAATCAATGCAATTGCATAATGTTTGAGTTCACCTCCTGCGATTCCTTCAGCATGTATATAGCTTACCTCTTGTATTTTTATGCCACATTCAAGTGCTGTTGGATAACTAACACCTCTACCAATTATATAAATATCCTTTTTGCTACTAAGTCTTTTGGCTAGTTCTTTAATTTCCTTAATAAAATCTTTATTTAATAGCCTATTAACTTCTTGAGAAGCTTCAATATCAATATCTATTCCTTTTGAGTAATCCCCTTTAAATGCATTGGCAAGAATAATCAA
>CAYQPU010000022.1:0-28915 GCA_964419615.1 uncultured Methanosarcinales archaeon
ATGATAATGAAGTTGTGTTGTTTTTCCCTGTTTCTAGTAAAAGGGTAAAAAGGGGGTAGTCCTAACTGGAATTTTAACTGAAAATTGAGTAAGTTCGTCTGGTACACTATTGTAGGTTACAGAACCACCACATCTACGAAGAGTATCATCAACTCCACATAAACCAATCCCTGATGTTTTAAAAGTTGAAAATCCTTCCTCCCAAATTTTTTTGGATATTTCTGTTGGAATTCCAGGACCATTGTCAGATACAGTGATTAAGTAATGTTCTTCTTCAATGCTTAAACAAACCTTAACAAATGGAATTTTTCTCTCAAATGCAGAAGGATCATAGTTCCCATGAGGAATATCTATTAATTCTGTTATACCTAGCTGAGCTTTAAGCGCATTTGTTACTAGTTCTACAAAAACACCTCCACTTAATCTCCTTTTATGCTGTTCATAAAAAATAAGAGCATAATCTGCTTCTTCTACTCTCAAACTGTAGTCTAATTCATGCCCATATCTGTTTAATCTGTTTACGAACATTTCACATGTTTGAAAAGCATATTCAACAATGTCTTTTATAGAATACATATCTGACATGCTTAAAGGGAATTTAAGTTATTATTTATTGATATTGATTTGTTCATGGTTGTTTTATGTTATTATTTGATAGATATACTTTTCTGTATACTTGTTTAGAATATCCCTTGCTAATTGTGGATATTTAAAAGATTATTACATAGTTAAATTGTTCTAATCTACTATATTTGACCTCATTTTAAGGAAATTAAGATGAATATTCTTGTTAGCCTATTTTAACAAAACATTTATATAGTTAATATCCCCTAATAATTATTATATCAGGTTAGAAAAGAGGAAAATAATCTAATTCAATCTGATTTTATAATAAAAAAACCCTGTTCTGATGAATCAAAACAAACAGAGTAGGTTAAAAGACTAAAATGGGAATAATCAATTTAAATGGGGGCTACAAACCAAGCCCAGAAGTTCAGAAATTAATAGATGTTTCTTTGCAAACTGCTGTTTTTCATATGGTTGATGTTGATGATTGGGAAACACAAGGTCCAGATAGTAATGGTTATGCTTCACTCATGTTAGTTGGACAAAGAGATCAATTGGAAGACTTAACCTGTCATGAATACAACAATATGGACACTCCTCTTCCAAATATTAACAGTGAGGATTTACACAATTGGTTAAGCCAATATAGTGGAAGAGGGATTGTTGCTTGGGATCAAAAGGGAAATCCAATTGATTACGGTTTAGTTTTTATGGATTATGTAAAAGAGGTTAGTGAGTTACACGAATCAAGAGAACTTGAACAAGTAGCCATTGAGGCCTCAAAGCATGGAACAGCAATTATGACTTATTTAGTTGGAGACCATGCTACTGCTAATGTATATGAAGGTGGTGAACTGGTTAAGAGAGTAAGCACAGCTGATTATGATAATAATAAGCAGAATAATGGAGCAATACCTGGATTCCTTGAGAGAATAGGATTGATAGGGGGAAATCAAGGGGATAAAGGTCTTGATCCCTATTTCAAGGCATGGAAATAATATTCATTGACCAAGAAATAACGAAAAAGTTGTACAGAGACCCTTCTTCACAAAAGGAAGTGAAGTTTTTCAGTCTCTGATATTCAACAACTTTTTCGAAATTGAAAATCTTGCCCAATGCAAGCTTTTCAATAATTTGTTCCCTTAGGCTTGGCGCATTATGCGCCGGGTCTATTTCAATGGGGGTTGAAATGAGGGTTGAATTGAAAGATACTGAAAGTTGGGATGAGTCCAAGATGGAAGAAGAATAAAATTTGGAGTATTTTGTAAATTGAGTAATGAGGAGTTAAGAGATGAACGAAGAATCTACAATTCTAATATATGGTTTAGGAAATGAAGGATTAGCCTGGCTAGGTCTGGCTTCAATTGCTTCAAGGGTGATTGGTTATCCTGGTGAAGTTAGAGGATACAATAGAAGTAGTATGAAAGTAGAACCACTTAAAGCTGCAGCAGCTAGACATGCCAAAATTGGAGGCAATACTTATGATGAATCATCTGGTTTATGTTATATTGAGTTTCAACAAGAAAGGGGAGATGAGATTTTTAGACAAGAAGTTTTTGGTAATGGCAGGTATAAAGGTGTTGAAGAATTAATACAAGCAACTGATGGAGGAGTAAAGGTTGGTTGTACTTCACATATTGTCACCGATGATTTTGAAACTGCAATGCTTGGAAAGGATAAAACTCACAGATTACCAGATTATGTTGTTGTATGTACTGTTGCAAATGCCCATGCACCATTTGCAAAAATGCAGGCAGATTTATTTAACAGTAATCCTAATCTTCTTAAAAATCATGAAGGAAAGATTAATTATGTTTTAAGTCCAGGAAGGTTTCTTGGTGCATGGGAGGCTCACCTAGCTTTTTATGCATCACTTGATGATTCTTTACAAGATATTGCCAAAGAGAAGATTGTTTGGGCGGAGAGTGGTACATCCCCCTATGCCAGTAGAATATCCACTTCAGATCCAACAAAGGTTACAGTAGTAGGTGGAAAAGCATGGAATCCTATAGCAGCAATTCCTGAGTCTGAGACACATAATGTCGCAACAGGAATTAGAAAGATAAATCCAATCTATGTGGAAGTTAAGAGGGATAAAGGCAGAGAGATGGATGTTAGGTATACATCCCAAACAAGTACAATTGCCATTCCATTTCATGTATTAATGACAACAATGGGTGCTCCACTTATGTATCATAAACAATTAGATTACTATGCAGATCTTCCAGCAATTCCATTGATTGCCGCAGCGTTAGAAGTAGTTGATAAAGAAAGAGTGGAAGCACTTAAATCTTTGTTTGGAACTAATGCTTGGTCTGGTCTGGAAATTATGAAAAGAATGTATCCTCTTGCAGAGGGAGATGACATTGCATTAGCAATGATAAACAATCCTGCATATCAAGGTATTTCTGCTCCTCGTTCACTCACAGACTTAGGTGGAAAGCTTATAAGATACTTGTCAGAAGATGGTCCTTTTACAACTGACCCACTGGTGGATGCAGTTGACAAAGACATTGTTCCATTTATCACAAGTATCCTTGGCACAGCGCATAATACATCAATCATGTTAACAGGGAAACCCTTAATAGGAACTGGGAGGACTGCTGAATCTCTCGGACTTGAAGGCCGAACTCAAGATGAGATTAAAAGTATGCTTAAAACTGGAATAATTCCAGAGGAACTTTTAGCTTTATGGAGAAGTAAATAATTTTAGGCCAACATGAATAAAAAAACAATAGTTGCACATCCTATGTGGAATGATGCACACACAGAAGGACCAATTGAGTTTCTAAGAATTGCTGCAGATCATAATAATAAAATTGATTTTATTCCTCCTTCTGATGACCTTGAGAATTTCATTAAAACAATTGAAGATTCCCGTCCAGACATAATTGGATTAAGTTATCGAGGGAAATCCGAGGTTGCTGTAAAAGCTATGCATGAATATATGAATGTACTTAATGAGAGAGGATTGCTTGAGAAAACCCAAATAAATTTTGGAGGATTAAGAGAATCTTGTGAGCTTATTAAAAAGATTTTTCCGCAAATTAGAACTTTTTACCAAAGCGCTGACGCGGAACAAGGACAACAATTAGAAATGCTTGATGTTCTGGATAGTCTAGGAGTTAGAGGACAATTTGCACAAGAATATGTTCAGAAAAGAATTGCCGATGTTACTGACGATCCAACACTTGCTAATGTTGCTAAAGAAATTGTAGGTGGCGGACAATTTTGGAGTCACACTGGATTAGGAAACTCAACTCCATTAGCAAGAAAAAATCTTATTCTAAGAATGAAGGAAGATTGGGAAAAAGGCCTTGTGTCTATTAGAACTCATTATGGTGAACACTCTGAACCTCCATTATATGGACCTGAAAAAACTGTTCAAGGATTAAAAAAACTTGCAGACTTAATGATTGTTAGTCTTGTGTCTTTGGGATCATCAAAATATACTCAAACTGGAGAATTCTGGAATCAACCAATGGAATGGCCAAATGGTAAAGATGACGGAGGGGTACCAATAAGATTTTCACAAGATCTTGTGGCCCTTAAGAATGCCACGCTAAGAGGAAATTTTCCAGCCCAAAAAGCATATCTTGGTACTGGAAGTAATAAAATGGAATTTAACAGAGCAATGGTCCAGTATCTTGATCTTGCTCAATGCTTCCAAGCTGTTCCTTTGTTATGGTTTAATAAAGTAGATAGTAGAGGATATATGGAACCTTTGGAATCTATGTTGATTAATGAGCAAGTTGTAAAAATGCTCATCAGTGAAAATGTGCCAATTGAATTTAATGAAGCACACCATTGGACATTAAGAGGCGCACATGATGCAGTCTATGTTGCTGCTCATGGATACGCTGCAGCAATGGCTAATAATTGGGGAGTTAAGGAATACATTGCTCAATTTATGTTTAATACGCCAATTATGTCGTCTTGGGCAGACTATGCAAAAATGAAAGCTGCACTTGTTGTATCCAGGTTTGTAAGAGGAAATAATAATCTATGGGTTGAGACAAGAGCAGGATTACCATATTTTAGGCCACATGAACAAAAAGCCATGGAACAACTGGTTACCACATCACTACTTCAAATGTATCTTAATCCTTCTTTAATGCATGTTGTTTCTGATTGTGAACCAAGACATGCTGCGTTACCAGATGACATTATTAGGAGTGTTAAGTTAGCTTTAACAGCTATTGAACATTACAAAACTAACCGACATGGTCTCCCTGATTTTGATAATGACCGTAGAGTGCAGAATCGAGTTGTTGAGCTTGTTAATGAAGCTGGCCTTATCTTAACAGCAATTGCTAGATTAGGTGGATATGAAGGAGATAGGATTATAGGTCATGATGGATTTAGAATCTGGGAAGATGAAGCTCATTCACTTGATCAATATATAACACCACAAACATTGGTTAAGGCTTGTGAAAATGATATTCTAGCTGCGCCAGGAGTAATATACAAACCATTCGGTTCAGATATTATTACAGCCCCATTTGAAAACGGGAGATATGTGCTAGATAAAGTAACAATGGAACAAGTTTCAGAAAAAGAAAGACTTAGTGATTTAGGTGCTTTATAATTAATTACCCATAATTTTATATATATCTTATTTCTTAATTCTCTTAATGGTCGGGGTGGAGTACAGGTATGGTAAACATACCATTAAAAAAGAGGTAGAAGATATTAGAGCTTTCTTAGGTGATAAAAGAGGAGGCTATTTTATGCTTTCTTCTGGGGAGCATTCAAGATATGATGGTTTGTTTTCTTATTTGGATGATATGTATAAGACCGTTGATAGTTTTGGTTTTAGCTTTGGTAAATTAACTAATTATCTTAATCATGCTGATATGAATCATACTAAAGCATGGTTTGTTCCTAACAGTAATGCTTTTGTTTTGAATACTACAAGACCACTTACATTGGATTTAGATGTTAGAAAGAGTTTTGATTTAAGACAGTGGGGTAGAAACTATGAGATTTCTGTTCATAAGAAAACTATTGTAATAAGGTTTGTAAAAAAGACAGATCCAAGGGAAGATAAGTCTAGTGGTGAGGTTGAGTATCAATTGTTTGTTGCTATAAAACATTCAGGTAAGCATGATTTTATTGAAGAGTGGATTGAAAAGTTTTATGATTATGATAAACAGCGAGGATCCCAACCTTTTTCCAGGCATGTTTACAGAGCATTAGATATTGATGCCAAAAAAATTGTTATTGCTACTGCAGCAAGTGGCAAGCAAGCAATTGATGCTGTAGAGGAAGCTTACGCTAAGCCGAATAAAGCAAGAGTTGGTTTTAAACAAAGCAAAAAACCCAAAACAAGTTTTGCATACAATTTTGCTAGACAAGGTTTTGATGAACTCATTGTTAATGATAGGATTTTCGCTGGGTTTCCCTGGTTTTTTCAATTCTGGACAAGAGATGAAGCGGTTAGTGTTGGAGCTTTGATTAGTCAGAAAAAATATGGCTTAGCAAAAAATATACTATTTAACCAGCTTAATTGTATTCAACCAGATGGGAGGATTACCAATAGAATTCCTGAATCAAAGTTAACTTGTGCAGATGGTAATGGGTGGAATACATACAGATTAAAACAATTACTAGAGTTAAATCAACTTGATAAAACTGAACAGATCTTTTTGAAAGCTAAACTGCAGTACATCTTTGATAGATTTGAAGACAAGTATGTACATGGTGATTTTGTGCATAATGAAAAAAATGAGACCTGGATGGACACTGATTTTGAAGGTGATGATAGGGATGGCGCTAGAATTGAGATCCAGGCAATGCATATGTCGTTTTATAATCTAATTTACAAATTAACAAAGCAACAAAAGTTTAAGGATTTGGAACTTCACCTGAAACATAAAGTCAAGCAAGAGTTTTGGAGTGGAGAGTTTTTAGCTGATGGTCTGAATGATTTTACAGTTAGGCCAAATGTATTTATTGCTTATTATCTTTATCCTAAGTTATTGTCTAAGAAAGAATGGATAAAATGTTTTGAGAATTCCATTCCCAAATTGTGGCTTGATTGGGGAGGTCTATCAAGTATTGATAAGGATCATATCTTGTTTAGATCTAACTATAGTGGAGAAGATAATGCATCATATCACAGAGGAGATTCTTGGTACTGGATTAATAATTTAGCTGCTATTTGTTTGTATAGATTAGATAAAGCAAGATTTAAAAGATACATTGATGATATTTTTAATGCTTCAACTCAAGAAATATTATGGAAGGGCGCTGCTGGAAGGCATGCTGAGATTTCTTCTGCTGCACAGCAAAAAGGTCAAGGTTGTTTGTCACAAGCTTGGAGTTTGGGAACTTATATTGAAATGGTTAATGAGTTTGGGTTTTGAACAATTATATATAAGATGAATATATGATTTAATCAATTACCCATAATATTTATATATTCAATTTCTTTCCTAAGTATTAATTTTAACTATTTTAGAGAGGTAATAAAATGAGCGATCAAAGAAGGAATATAAGAATGCCCGCACCAAATGATAGGTATTACATTACAGAGGAAGGTTTGCTAGGTGTTGTTGATGAAATTATGAGAAATGGTGATAATGTTACTTACCAAACAGTTGGTGAAGCTGATGACTTTGGAGATAGACCAGACGCAATGATGGTTTGGAAACATGAACAAAGTGCCTACGTTGGTGATGAAAAAATAAGCATGTACCTAAAAGCAGATGTTGCAGTTAGTGCAAAACATTATTTTGAATCAACAAGATTTCCCAATGCAGATTTACATGGACTAGGTGGATATACTATTACAATTGAATATGACAAACAAGTAATTTTTAGACTAATGGGAGACTGGCTAAACCCAAGAATTATTGAAGAACTTGGATTAGACGAGCGTCTTGATGGATTTTATCATGGATTATTGGAAGTTAATTATCCTTTGGATGCACAAAATGAACCAATTGCTTTAAAATATGATGGTGATGTTTCATTGCCATTAATGGGTTGGACAGTGCCTATTCTAAATCCTTCTTTTTCAGCAGATGATCAAGAGATGATTAAACCAGAAGAACCAATGGAAGTAGATAATTATTTCATTGGAAGATCTAGGGATCAAGATGAAGTCACAAGATTACATGCACAACTAGTCCCTATTCTGGTTGAAGCTGTAGTTAATTACGCAAAAAGAGAATGGGAAGCAGTGGACGGGGGTCACTAAAATATGAGTCCATACAGAATATTCCAAACCAAAGGAAATTATTCAAACCAATGCAGAAATGATTTGTGATCTGGCTGTGGTTGCTCTTCAATTTGGAAAAGATTATGTTAAATTAAAAAATAGATAATAATTAAACAGATTAACGGAGGAATAAGAAATGCAAAGAAAACTATCAATTGTTCCATCACCTGGGACAGAGATTTATTTTCCTAAGATAGGAATATTAGGGGCTGTTAATGCATTACTTTATTTAGACGAGAGTGTTGTAAATGTTGATCATGCAAACAGTGATGCCGTGCTTCTTAAAGCTACCGAAGATAATGGATTTGCTGAAGATCTTATGGTGTGGGAACATCTGATTTAAGGTTATATTGCTGGATCTGGTGCAGCTGTTCAGTTTAGAGGACAAGTGAAACTTCCAGCAAGGATCTATATGACTGGAGAAAATGAAAGGCAACACCCGGTTCTCATGCATGGACCAGGTAATTATTCTGTCACTCTCCGAAATGGAATGGAAGAATTGTTCAGATTTAGAGGATGGTGGGATAAACCTAACCAGGATGATTGTTTTGATCACACAGAGCCTAAATTCAACGCATTCAGTGAAGTTCATTATCCTTCTGAAATTAGAGATGGCATAATTGGGTACAGGTATAAAGGAGATGACAGCCTACTAATTGCAATGTGCGATATAACAAAAGGTCTAAATGTAGATGGTGATCTAATTGATTTAGCAGAAGATACACAGCATCTCAGATATAATGGTAAATATTTAATGGATCCAACATGGGCTAGACATGAGATCACTGACATGCATGCGAAAATGACCATAGATTTGGGAAAAGTTGTAGCCCAATATGTAATGGATCATCATGAACATAGCATGAGAGTAGTGATTTAATTTTTTATTTTCTTTTTACTTTTGGCACAGCTTCAAGCAATTCCAAGTATTCTTCAATAGATGCAGAATGATATTCTAGTTCTGGTGCAAGAGTACTGGCATTTTCATGAAAACTAATGCTTGCTCCTGCTGCATGTCCTGTGTGCATAGTATACCCCGGAACATTATGTAGGTGCACCTGTATGACTCCAGAATCTGTCTGATCATAGGAACCACAGTCAAAGCTAATTTTTTTTCCAAAAAAGTAATATCCACCACTTGTTAATAATTTTTCTTCTTTAACAGGTCCAACAACATATCCTTTCATGCAATGATATCCGGGTAATTTTGCCCATTGTAGTCCAGTTAAACCATCAGTCTTTATCTTAACACTAGAATGTGCAATGATTTCCAAAGGGTTGTCTGTGAATGCCATACAAAAAGGGAATTCTACGAGTAATTTAAGAATTCCTAGGCTTTTTTACTTGTATTCAGGAGAAAATAGTAAAATATTATTCAGAATAAGCAATCACTCTTCTTCAAATATCTGTGCTTGAAATGTTTGTATTTTAACATCTTCTCTTTGCCAGCAATTTGGTGGAGAATCTTGTTTTTCACATAGATTTTCTAAGAATCTTTCCTTGTCAGGCAGTTGCTCCCAAACAGAAGGTAAGAATAATGATGATCTTCCCCTATATTGCATAAAAACTCCATCTATGTTTGGTCGAAGCTTTTCTAGTAACTCTTCTGGAGAATCAAACTCAAAATCTTTTGGTACTGTTAATACACTTACTTCAATTGTGATATCATCAAGCTCGGGTTCTCTTACAGGCTGGAATCTATCATCATCAACAGCCGCATTTATTGCATTTGTTTGCACACACTCATACAAAGGTCTTAATGGTATGCTATCTCCTATGCATCCCCTTAGTGGTTGCTGTTCTTTTTCTTTTGTTAGGGTTACATAACAACCTTGATTTTCTGATAAGTCCTTGAAGTCTTCTGGATTCAAAGAACTTACAAGACCTGTTTTTATGTATTCCTCGACTGTGTTTCTAGCTAAAGTTAATAACATTTCTTGTTGATCTTCTTGCACATAGTTTTCTACAAATGCAAATGATGCATATCCAACAACATTACTTTTATCATTTGTTACATCACCACTATTGCCTGAGTCTAACAGTTTAGATTTCCATTGCTTTTCTTGTGCAATTTTTAAGATTGTAGCTATTGGAACAATACCACAAGCTTCACAATAAGCTAAGTTGTCAAGAGATTGTTCTTGTATTGCATTTATACAGATCTGGTCCATTTGCTGTGCTTTATTATCAGAATAATAATGAGATAAATCTGAACTTGCTACAATTAAAGTATCTTCATCAACATATGGCAATAATATTTGTGCTAATTCTTCATAACCCATTTCACTTATCAATATAGGGATAATTTCAAATTCTCCTAATTGATGCTGAAGAAATGGTAGTTCAACTTCTATTGAGTGTTCTTTGATATGAGCTGAGGGATGGGATATTATTGATTCATGCTTTCTGATTTGTTCTGCTTTAGAACTCACCTTTTTTTGTCCCAATGGAGTTTTATACTGATCTACACCTGCTATTGAAGCACCCTTATAATGTTCATTGTGACTAGCAGCCAGGATGATTACAGTTCCTATTTTTTGATCAATTAGACTGAATCCTTGTGCTGCGATTTGACCAGAATATCTATAACCTGCATGAGGAACTATCAAAGCTCTGACTTGACTTGGTGGATCAGTTTGATCAGAGTTGTCCAAGAGACTAGCAATATCCTGAGCCAACTCAGCTTGTGAGCTAGGGTAAAATAATCCTGCTACTGCTGGTTCTCTTATTACATCTTTAGGAGGTGATGAAATTATAAATAATGCCAAAATAAGTATTAATATTCCAAAAAAAAGTGTTTGTATGAATTTTCCCATTTTTTTTGTAATATATGAGTTGTATTTAACTTTTTTGATTCTTTTTAAACAAAAAATTATAAACAAAACTATCTTTACCATTATTTGGATATGTCAAAGGTATTAGATATTGATAGGATATGGAATGATTGGCTGCAAAATGAATTGGCTAATCATAATTCTAAGAAGGTTAGTGTTTTTTCTAAGTCAAGTAAATCTAATTTTGAGCAAGATAAACTAGGTATGATTGTTGATAGTCTTGCAGATGTTGCAGGAGCGAAGGTAGAGCATAGTTCTTTTAGAAAACCTACTGATTTGGAAAATCTTGTTTTGGATCCTGAAATGGCTGAGATTACTGAGGCTATTGAAAGGTATGCTAAAGACCAAGTTCAGTATTATGAAGAAGAGGAAAAAAAGAAAACAGTTGTTTATTATTATGTTGATCACAAGCCTGATGAGAAGAAAGCTGATTATTACATATTCACACCTGATTGGGTGACTATTATTCGAGCACCAAAGGAAGAATTAGGAGATGGTGTTTTGGGGGTAGCTTATCTTGGTATGAATGTTATTAAGATTTTGGATACTTTGTATGGTGATGATTTAGTTGAAGTAAAAAAGCATGAGTTACTTCATTTACAACATCCATATCAATCTGAATCCTGGATAAGACAAAGAACTAAGATGGAATTGGGTTTTCAGACTAAGTATCAGTAGGAATGTATAAAATTGCATCATAATATATATCCTTTCCTTCTTCATCCATATAACCATTTTGAGATATTGTTATTCCTCCTCCAGTTTTAGGTGGATTAAATGTTGTGTGCCAAGATTTTAATCCATCATTAAATAAAATATCAAAACGGTAGATTGTACCATTTTCTTGAAAAATTTGACCACCACCATCAATACAATACAAAGTTATGTTTTCTCTTCTACCATTACCATCTTCTACAAATATTTCTACAAAAGCCTTTTTCCTATGAAGGTTGTTGGGGCATGCCGCCCCACCTTCATTTGTTTTATTTGAAAACCAATAATCCCCCACTTCTGTTTCATAATCGTCAGCTAGAATTCTAATTCCAATTCCAGTAAATCTGCAATCCTTGTTACAATTTTTTTCCTTCCTTATAGGGTTATAATAAAAAGGTCTTGCCTTTATAGGGATTGCTTCATATCCCAGACGGTCAATTCTGGTGATTTCCGGAACTGATGAAGATTCTTCTTCGATAACTTCTGTTGACACATGAGTAGGCTGAGTGGTTGGTTGTGCTTGCTGTAAATCGCTATCACTTCCTCCTCCTATTGCACCCCCTACATTATCTCCTAATATACTATCAATTGATTTTCCTATCTGATGAGCATAATATTCAACTGTGACACAAAATGTATCTCCTACTACGACCTCTGTAACTTCATTTGGGCTCCAACCATTGTAACTAGCAACTTCGTACATAACATTTCCAGAAAAACCAAATCCTTCTGTAACAAGATTCCAAAAGGTCTGCCCATCAGATATTGTTCTGCATTCCAATGAATCTTCTGTTCCAGTGGCTTCTGTTGCTTCTTGTACTGTTTCTGCATCACCATTTGGGGGACTCAAAGCTGCTTGAGTTTGTGTTGCTTGCATTGCTAATCGATCAGGTGTGGTGGTTTCTGCTGCACACGCTAATCCAACACTAAGAACTAAAGTTGTAATACCTAATATTGGAAAAAATATTGAAGAATAAATTTGCTGGTTTTGGTTCTGCATATATATAGGAAAATTATTGAATATATAAAATTTGTTGAATTTTACTACTTAAAAATGGAAAATTACTGGTCTCGCCAAACTTCCCAGAATCTTTCTGCAACACACAACTCTTGACCTTCATACACAGTATTGTTAGGTAAACCATTTTGCTTTCTTACTTCACTATAAACAGCTGGAACGGGCTCCATTCTAAGTCCTCTATAAATGGAGTCAAACATATTACCACATCCTTTGGGTCCAACTTTTGTGCACATCATATCAGTTCCATTTCTATTTATTTCATATGGTTTTCTGAACTGGTGAACTGGAGAACATGAGGGAATTGTTTCAAGATTCACAATAACTCCGTCAATCACACCTTGCCCTGAACTAACAGAATAAGCATTGGTCCCATCACCTCCTTGAAAAAACCAAGAATCCTTTGCTGTATCTCCTGACAATAATGGAGCTTCACCCACAATTTCCTCAGCAGGAATTGGTGTTGGAGCCATGTATTCCAACAGTTCTTGAGGTGTTTGAGGAAAGTCAGGATTTTCCTCTAATATACTTGCTGGAGTATCTGTTTTAAATGGAAGATTACATGAAGCAAGTGAAACAGCAGTGGCAAAAAGTGTAACATAAACAACAGCTTTTCCAAAAGAATTCGTTTGATACATGATCATGGGAAAGATTATTAATATATAAATATTTCTTAATTTACTTACTTAAAGGTAGTCCAAATTACATAAATTACCTATCTACAAAGAAACTGTGTTTTTCTTGTCCTGTTAATTCTAACAAGATTCTTTTGGTAACTATTTTTTTTGGTTCAGGCATTAGTTTAACTCTTTTCTTAATATCAGCAAAGCTAGTGAAAGGTTCTTTTCGTTCTTCAATTATTTCCCACATTCTTTTTTTACCTAGGCCAGGTAGAACTTCTAATGAATGCATTCTTGTTGATAATGGACGGGCTTTGTTAAAAAATTCTACAAACCTTTCCTCATTATGTTTTACAAATTCCTCGACCACGAACTTTAATTCTGCCTTTGCAGTTCGAGTAAGTTTATCAAATGGTAGTCTTCCTACTATGTGAAGGATTTTGTCTCGTTTTCCTTCTCCAAAATAAACCTCTTCATGAGGTTGTAGTTGGATTCCTTTTTTTGGTACCAATTCCAAGAGAGTAAATCTGTTTTTACCAATTACCTGTACAATTGGTGTTTTGATATGGCTTGGTCTATTATCAAAAGGATACCCGTTTGGTAGAAAATCTAAAACTACCCCTAACTCTTCTTTCCCCCTATCCATATATACATATTATATTCTTGATTTTATAAATGTTTCTAAATACAGTTACTTTGTAATAAATTAAATGAAAAATAGCTTATTTTGCATACTCTTTTACTACATCAACAATTCTTTTCATGTTTTTTTGATTAACTGTTAATGCATACCCTTGTAATATGACTTTTAACTGGTCAACTGTTGCTGGAAGCATGTCAATAATTTTCTTGATGTGCATATCTTTGAGTCGAGGAATTTCCAGTTTTCCAAGTTTCTTTTCAAGCTCATCATATTCCTTTTTTTTAAGCTTAACAAATTCATTTAGATAGTCTTCCATTTTTGCTGCTCTAAATCCCAGCTCTTTATCTCTTTTTTTAATTTTTGTAATTTCGCTCTTAAGCTCAAATAAAGAAATTGGTTCTTCAGATATTATTTTTGGATCTCCCATTTTGTTGTTATCCTCTTAGATGAACTGGATGAATTGTTAAGGATTTTCTTTTGCCAGAATCATTGATTTCAACTTCGTAGCATTCTCCTTTTTTTGATTTTACAACGCCTGCCTGTCCTTGAAACCTCGGATTAAAAACACCTTTGCTAACTGCTGGTTCTAAAACTAAAGTTACTCTATCTCCAACTTTAAATTTTCTTAATAGTCGGGTTATGGTAACTTTACCTTTTTCCCTCAAAGGTTTAGTTAGTTTATGCCTGGTTTTTCTCCGAAATCCACCCATTCGTGCCATGACAGGAAGTAAACTGAGGGCATTTAAATAACTTATGGTATTGAATTTACTGTGTGCAGGGTAAAGATAATCTCCTGCTTGGCCTCATTGTAGTGAGTGTGACTTAAATCATCCGTAGATTTAGTAAGGAACAGTCTGTAATTTACGATGAGAGTTAGTGAAAAAATCAATCAGTCAATTAACAAACTGGTGAGCGAACTGGCCCCGCGGAGATAATCTTTCTAGATGCACAAGATTTAAATACCTGTTTTTCTTGAATAATGTTATGAAATGTTTTGTGGCTTTGAGGATGTGGCCTTTTATTGTGTTGACTGTAATTCTTACATTAGCATCAATCTACCTTGTTTATTTGTCTTACCATAAACATAAAACAACTGTTTTACTAAGTGGATTATTGATTGTGTTAAATGTGTGTGGAGCAATCTTTTTCCCATGTTGGATTTTATTCCTTGCCATTATTGAGATATTTCTTGTTTTGTATTTATACAAAGAGAAAATGAAGATTTTTGTTGTTTAGTTAGACTTCTAATTCTTTTAGCTTTTTTTTAAGGTGATCAATAGTTTTAGAATTATTTTGCTGTCTTAAGAGGCTACCACATTCTGGACATCTGAATTCAAAGTCAGTTGCTTGATCAAAGTTTAATCTTGCACAAAAACTAGGACAGATGAAAAATGAGTTATGATTTCTTACTTCTTTTAACAGCCTTTCCTTGATTTTATTGACTTTTTCCTTATGCATATGGCTTATCACATCTCTGACTCTGTTTCTGTTAAAAGTCCAGTAGCTAATGTACCAGCCTTTTTGTCTGTCTTTTTTTCTTAGGTATGTGACTAAATGATATCCATGAAGCCTGTAGAGCATATTTCTTGTCTGGTTTACTTCCAGGTCAACTTTCTCTGCAATTTTGAATTCAGAAATATTTTTTCTATCCTTGAGGTATTTAACTAAAGGAACAACATCAGGGCCCACTAACTCACCCACTGTGTCGAGTATTACTTTGTTAGTGAGTTTCATATACTAATAATTAATCTTGACCTATATAAATGTTTCGGTTTTTTAACTACCTTACAGTAACAAACATGATGGCAGAGAGACATAATGTGAGAAAATCATTGAGACAAGCTTTTCAAATAGTCATATAGTTTTTGCTTTACCCCTTTTTTTATGTGAGATTTCCAGTTGACTTCTTCAATTTGCTCGTCTATATTAATTTTTTGGTATGCTGTCAGAGAGCCTTTAAATTCTCTTCCTGCTTGTTTAGCCTTTTGCTCGATTATTTGAGCTTGTTTACTATTAAACTTTTTAATTGCAGGGAATTTGGTTATACAATTAGCCCCAGCCTTTAATAGGAGATCAACTTCACCAACTCTGTCTGTCCATATTCCAGAATTAATCTTTAATGTTGGAAAATGTATCCTAATATATGAAATCCATGCGCAATAATATTCTGTTTTTGGTCCTTTTTTGTCAGTGTAAGCGTGAGGATTTAAAGCGTAAATGTTTATTCTGCTTAGTTTATGTTTTTTAATAAAATCTCGTAATTTGGACATGTCTTTTTCTGTTTCGCCAAGGCCGATTATTATTGTGATGGACCTATCTAGCCCCAATTCTTCACAGTTCTTTAGCATTTTTTCCATTTGAACCATACTCTTGGAAGGACACACTTTTTTTTGTATTTCGGGATTAATGCACTCAATAGACGCATTAACACCTCGAACATGAGGTTTGAGTTGTTTTAATTTGTCCATTGACAAGGTACCAATGTTAATCCAGATATCATCTTTATAGATTTCAGATGATAGTTTTAAAATTTCAATTAATTTCTCGATTGTAATTGCATCTTGCCCTGATGTAAAAAAATCTATTTTCCAACCCTGAGATTTGCATATGATTATTTCAGCTAAGATTGATTCAACTGATCTTAGTGCTTTTTTTGTGATATTCTTCTTTGACATGTAGCAGAATTCACAATCTGCATATGAGCAGTACCAACCTAAGAAGATTGCACGTTCAAACCAGGTAACAGCTTTAAAGTTCTCAGAATAAACCTTGCCTGCCTGCTCTATTTGATTCATAGATCAAAGCTAATTTTTCACTGTATTAAATTTTATCTATTATACTCAAGAAAAATTCTTTGTCTTTTGTATGTGTTAAGTAATTTGCAACTTCTTTTTTGTCCACCCATTTTGCTTCAGGATTTGTTTCATCAATTGGTTTTAATTCTAACTGCGTTGTTGTAAAGTGAAAAAAAGTTAGATTTTTCAGCTCTGGATTATCTTCATTTTTTAGACTTATTCTAAATCGTTCATATGAACCAAGCTTTCCAATCAATTCTAACTCAGTTAATCCTGTTTCTTCCAGGATTTCTCTTTTTGCTGCATCCAGATGAGATTCTCCAGGATCAACATGTCCCTTAGGTAATGACCAAGAATTATAGTTTTGATTAACAACAACAACTTGTCCTTTATTGTTTGTTATAACTCCTCCTGCACTTTCTGTTTTATTCATAACCAACATGATTTATTAGTAAGATTTAAATATTGTGATATTTTGCACAACTCTATGGCTAAGAAAAAAGTTGACTGGACTTTAACCTTGATTATGTCAATTTTCTTTGGAACCTTGGGTGTTGATAGATTCATTATGGGCCAAGTAGGTTTAGGAATTTTAAAATTACTTACGTGGGGCGGTTGTGGCATCTGGTGGCTCATTGATTTGATCTTAATTGCAACCAAGTATGAGTTTGAAGGAATTGAATGGACTAAGTAAGCTTATTTATGAAATAATAAGCTTTGGAAGTGCAAGAGGAATAGTGATTGCTATTAGTTTAAGTTTTTTATTTTTCTTGGTTACACCTACTAATTTTTTTATATTTATGCCTGGGTTATGCATTTTTAAAAAGTTTATTTTACCATTTGTTTTTAGAGGAAATTGTCCCACAGTAGGAGTATTTGCTTTTTGTGAATGTCCTGCATGTGGCATGACAAGAGCAATGTCAAGTTTTATGCATGGTAATTTTGAATTAGCATGGGATTATAATCCATTAGTTTATATTCTAATTCCTATTCTATTGGTTGTACTTATTATCAATATTAAAGGGATGAAAAAGTGAAGATTGGAACTTTGTGCTATGTTAGGAAGGGTAATAAAACTCTGATGATCCATAGAGTTAAAAGAGATAATGACATGCACAAAGGTAAGTGGAATGGTTTAGGAGGTAAATTTAATCAGGGTGAGACTCCTGAAGAGTGCGTTATAAGAGAGGTAAAGGAAGAGAGTGGATTAAGTATTAAGAATCCCCAATTAAAAGGTTTGATTACATTTCCTGCTGCAGATTACCCACCAGAGGATTGGTATGTTTTTGTTTTTGTTGCTGATAATTTTTCTGGGAAATTGATGGATTCTGATGAGGGTGTGCTTGAGTGGATAGATAATGATAAATTATTTGACTTGAATACCTGGGAAGGAGACAAGATTTTTATGAAGTGGCTTGATAGAGATGGATTTTTTTCTTCTAAGTTTATTTATAAA
This sequence comes from uncultured Methanosarcinales archaeon, assembly GCA_964419615.1. Classification (GTDB taxonomy): domain Archaea; phylum Nanobdellota; class Nanobdellia; order Woesearchaeales; family JAGVZT01; genus JAANXH01. The sequence goes on from CAYQPU010000022.1 coordinate 17,873, forward strand.
AAACAAAAATTAGTAAGTTATGAAGTTGAGTTTCATTGACAGTTAGAAAGTTAATTTTATTTTCTCATCTGTATAGAATAGGACTACTTTATCCCTAAGAGATTGTGGTAACCCAAAATACCCCTCATTACCAACAAGGTCATCAAATCCTTCAAGTCCAATTTCCTTTGCCAACAATTCTCCCAGTTGAAAACCATAACTAGTTACACTCTGAAACAACTTATCTCTACCATTCATAACGATTGAATTAAAGAATACCTGAGCTATTTGTTCTTCTGGAAAATCAAATCTTACGCTAATATATAAAATATCATTCCAGTAATTACCTCCCTCTTCTGCGAGAGCATTACATAAATTCTTAGCAATTGAAATCAAACCATCCTCAACAGCTTCACTTTGCTTTGTTAGTTTTAATTTACCATTCCCATTTCTATACTTAGGAATATCATACATTTTAATAATTTCAACCATCCTATCAATTTCCATTAATACACCCTAGGATTAATTGGATCTGTGTAAGGATTGGAATCAGAGATTATTACTAATTCTTCATGATATAATGAAAGAGTAGGAAATTCGTATGTAGCATTCACCACAGCCAAGGCAAATCTTGTTACTCCAACTTCAAACTCAAGGTATTCATCTGGAACTGTTTCTTTGTGATTGTTTTCTATATGAGTTCTAAGTTTTTGTGAGATTTCTTGAAAGAATTCAACATAACCTCTCATAACACTAAACAGTAGATTTGGCTCTAATTCACTCATTTGTTCATAATGAACTGCCATTTTAAAGAAAAAATTCATTTTCTCAAGAGCTTTGACTTCAATTGCAGAAAAAACAGTACTTTCTTGATCTACAACACCTCTGTAATTGGAGATTATGTGATATAGATCTTGTAATTCTTGGCTCATAATATTAGGTTAATTAATTAGTTTAAAAACTTTTCGCTACTCACCAATAACAAATTTCAAATAATGGAAATATCACCAACAGGTTCTCTAACTCCTTCTACATTCATAGGATATAGATAAGGATTACAGTTTGCTATGTTGACTGCTGTTTGTTTGTGCATCACTAATGCATCAAATGTTTTACTATTCTCTATTACTTTTTGAGCAAGTGTTTCAGCAGCATTTGAGTAAGCATAAGCTACATTAATGCTTGGATCTTCTGCTGAATAAGATCTCATAACTCTATTAACACTCAGAGAATATCTTTCAAATAAAGTCCCCCAAGACTCCATTACCCTCAGCTGATTAATTTGTGATGCAGAAGCAACATTTTCAAGAATACTTGTCATATTTTGAATGTTTTTAATTAGTTTACTCCCAAGTTCTTGTCTATCAATCCCTGATTTTTCCAATTCTTCCTCAATCTCATTATTTTCCATCATCAGCCAGTATATGTCTGCATATAGATCTGTCATAATGCTGGGTAATCTTACTTTTTATAAAAATTTTATCACTCTAACATACTGGTTAAGATTTAAATATGGCTGTAGGTTTTGAAACTATAATGAAAGATGAATTATCATACTTAAAAAAGTTAATTAAGAAAGCAAAACAAAAAGAAATTGAGCTTGGAAAGGAGTATAAAGCAGATAACAATCTTTTGAATTATAAGTTAAGGGAAAAACAGTATTTGGTGAATTCTATTAAAAGTGAAGTCAGCAGGATTTCTAGAGTTACCAGAGATAATCGACTTGAAAAAGTAAAAACAATTGAAGAATTAGAAATTGAAATTAAGGGTTTTACAGATATTAAGGTTGTTAATAGAAGTATTGATTTTTCTGCTGATTTAAATAGAGTTCCTGATGCAATTAAGGAAGAGATCCAAGTTGATTTAAAGGAGATGAAGGCCTGTTACAGTCATAAATTATATAGATCCGCTGTTATTTTGTGTGGTAGGGTTTTAGAGGTTGCTTTACATAGAAAGTATTTTGAGTGCACTGGTAAAGATTTGTTAAAGTCTAGCCCAGGTATAGGTTTAGGGAAATTAATTGCTAAGTTAAAAGAGAATGATGTTAGCTTTCCCCCGGGAATTTCCCAGCAAGTTCATTTGATAAATCATATTAGAATTAATACCGTCCATAAGAAGCATAAGGTGTTTTATCCATCAAAACATCAATCACATGCGACAATTTTATATACTTTGGATATAATTGAACAATTGTTTTAGGTGTATATTCTAGTTGGATAACAACTAATTTCTCATTTTTCTTTTATCAAGAGCTATGATCGCTGCTTTCCATTTCTTAATTTGTCCTGTTCTTCGAAGGGCAACTGGTTTCTTCTGCTCTTCTTCAATGGCTCTCCACAGCTTTCCTCTTTTTTCTGTATAGTCACTCATAAAAATCACCTTTTTGTATATAATGCATTTGAAAAGTCACTTAAATATTTCTCCGTTTTGTTTATGCTTTAAAGAAAATATAGGAGCCCCAGAAGGGATTTGAACCCTCAACCTTTTGTTTTCCCGCATGTATCGTGGTCATTACTTGTTCTTCACACCACGTAAATGGGCTTTATGCCCATTGTGTTTTTATTAAATTTTTCTTAAAAATTTACGAGGCAAATGCTCTACGTTTGAGCTACCGGGGCAAATTTAATGAAATTATTTGTGCTCAATTAAGCTTAGCAATTAATTCTTCTTTTGTTTTGAATTGTTTCTGACAGTTTGAACATACAATATGTTTTTTGCCTTTTTTGTCTTTTATATATGTTCCAAGTGGTTTTTTAAGAAAGTGTTCATCTACTTTTTGTTTGCATATTTTGCATTTCATAATATATTGTACTGTTCATTGCTTTATATATTTTTCTTGAGCAAAACTTCCACCAAGTAGAATCCCCCTGAGGATTGTAACTTGTTGCGGATCTTGTCTTTTGTGCTGAGCTCTGATTCATGTGGTAGAAAAGCAAGGTAGTTAAACAGACACGTCGGGCATATTGTCATGGTATCTGCTTAAAAAAAATAAAGAAAGTAATAAATAATTGATTCCATTTTCTATTTATTATGTCAAAAACAAAACTGGAATACAATGGAGGAGTTTATGAGCATGTAACAATTAATGAAATTGCTTCGAACACAACAATTCAGTTTGTAAGGATAATTAATGTTGGTGGAATGGCTCCGGAAGAATTGTTTCCAACAATGGTTTATATGTATAGAGGAGATGATTTTGAGAATTGCAGAGACTGGTATGTCTTTGACCACAATGATCAATGCATTGCACATTCTTGTACGGTTGTTAGAGATGGAGAAACTGTTAGTGATCCAGATGCACCAGTTGATACAGATATTTCTCATTTGTTACAAGAAAAATATTTATTAGAGGCAGCTATACAAGAATCCTATTATCAACTTGAAGGATACATGGGAGATAGCCTAAGAAATGGTTGTATTAAAAGGATTATTGATAATGCTACAGTTGAAGTGACCTATTGATTTTCTGTGTTAAACTTCTCATAACTATCTTGTAATGCTTTAAGTGCTGGAATTTCTTTGCCGCTGATTACAGCTAAGCTTCCTCCTCCTCCAGTACTTACATGTGTCATTTTGTCAATAAGACCTGCTTTTGCAACTGCAGCTGCAGAGTCTCCACCACCTATTATTGTTGTTACATTTAGCCTTGATAAGTAATCTACTAATTGTTTTGTTCCATTGGAAAATTGTTCTATTTCAAATACCCCAATTGGTCCTATCCAGAGAATTGTTTTAGCATTACCTAATTCTTGTTTAAATAAATCAATTGTTTTTGGTCCAATGTCTACTATCATTGAATCATCAGGAATTGAATCTAGGTCATGCACCTCAGCAACTGAATCAGGCTTGATTCCTTTTGCTGTCACACCATCTATTGGAAATACAAGTTTATTGCCTGCTTGAGAAATAATTTCACCTGCAAGTTCCCTTGTACGGGCATCATATCTAGACATGCCAATGTTTTTTCCTGAAGCTAATAAGAATGTGTTTGCAAGTATTCCTCCAAACAAAATTTTATCAGCTTTTTCCATGAACTGTTTTATTGCATCTATTTTATCTGCCTTTGCTCCACCAATGACTGCAACAAATGGCTTTTCTGGATTCACAATTTTTTGCAGGTGCTCCAATTCTTTATCCATTAATAATCCAGTACAACTTGGTATATATTTTTGAATTAAAGATATTGAAGTATATGGTCGATGAGATTGGCCAAAAGCATCAAAAACAAAATAATCAGCATAGCTTGCTAATTTTTGGGCCATTTCTTCTGAACCTTTACGTTCATCTGGATGGAATTGAATATTTTCAAGCATAAAAATTGAACCTGGCTGTGCATTAGCAATTCCACTGTCGACTTGTTCACTATATATTTCATTAAACTTTATGACTTGTTTTCCAAGCATTCCTGCTAATCTTTCAACAACTGGATCTAATCTAAGTTCTTCAACACACTTTCCATTTGGTCTTCCAAGGTGAGATATGATAACTAGGTGTTTAGGTTGTTGTTCTAGAATAAAGTTGATTGTTGGTAAAGATGCTTTTATTCTGGTATCATCAGTTATTTGATCGTCTTTTACACCAACATTAAAGTCTACTCTTAAAAGTACTCTTTTGTCCTTGAAATTAAAGTCTTTTATATGAAACATCATAACATTCTAATTACATCTATCATTCTATTTGAATATCCCCATTCATTATCATACCATGCTAATATTTTCACTAGTTTTTCGTCTATGACTCTTGTCATCTGAGAGTCAAATATTGCTGAGTGTGGATTATGAATTATGTCCCGACTAACTATTGGCTCTTCGGTGTATTCAATTATTTTTTTAAGGTGATGCTGCGCCACATTTTTGAATAAATCATTGATTTGCTCAACAGTTACTGCTTTTTTTACATTACATACAAAATCTGTTAAGCTTCCATCAGGAATTGGTACTCTTACTGAAATTCCATCAAGTTTTCCTGTTAGTTCTGGGATTACTTGTGCAACTGCAACTGCTGCTCCGGTTGTTGTTGGCACCATGTTAATTGCAGCATGTCGTCCTCTTCTTAGATCTTTATGTGGTGCATCAACAAGTCTTTGACCTGCGGTGTATGCATGAGTTGTTGTTATGAAACCATGCTCCACTCCAAAGTTATCATGCAATACTTTAACTATTGGTGCTAGGCTGTTTGTTGTGCAGCTTGCATTGGAGATTATGTTGTGTTTTTTCTTATCATAATCATGTTCATTTACTCCTTTGACAATTGTAAAGTCTGGCTCTTTTGCTGGTGCTGATATCAAAACTTTTTTTGCTCCAGCTGTTAAGTGTTTAGAAGCTCCTTCCCTGTCTCTGAAAAAACCTGTGCTTTCAACAACCACATCCACACCCATATCCTTCCATGGAAGATTTGCTGGATCTCGCTCTGCAAAGACTTTTATGAATTTACCATCAACAACAAGTCCATCTTTTTCTGCATGTACTTTTCCTTTGAATTTACCATGCACAGAATCATATTTTAGAAGATATGCTAGTGTATTTGTATCTGTTAAATCATTAAATGCAACAAAGTCAACTTTTTTGTGGCCTGCTTGAAATACCTGCCGTCCAATTCTACCAAAGCCGTTAATAGCTACTTTAACCATAAATTACACCTCTCTTTTTGTATTTAAATCTAGTATTATTCTTACTTGATGTTAAAACCAAGACACTGATCATATAAATAGTTTATTGTTTTTATTATATGAGCACTTTAGAATAGTTACTCTCGATAAAACTCTGCTGCTTGCTCAGGTGTTATTTGCTGAACAATCACATTGGTTGCTAATTCAAGTCCACCAAACTTAGCTATTCTTGGGAGTATTTCCATGTGAAAGTGCAGGTCATGTTGCTTTGGAGCATTGTGAATCACAAAGTTATATGATGCATTTAGTTTTGCAATTTTTGGTAATATTTTATGGAGAACTTCAGCTAAATCTTTTAGTTGATCATCATTAAGTTCAGTTATGCTCTTGATGTGATGTTTTGGAAATATCCAAGCTTCAAAGTTAAATCTTGGAGCATATGGACAAAAACTGATAAAAGTGTTGTTGTCAAATATTCTACGATCACTATTTTTTTCAGCTTGTATTATTTCACAGTACAAACATTTTCCACCCTTAAAGCTTGCTTTTAATTCTTGCATAACAAATGGAGGATCAATGTTCATTGCTGCAACTTGTGTGTGAGAGTGTACTAAAGATGTACCAGCATTTATGCCATGATTTTTGAAAACAGAGACATATTTATTTTTTTGCGATAATTCTTTTGTTCTTGCAACATAAACTTTGAGAACACTTTTGATTTCTTCGACAGTAAAATCATGTAATTGTTTGTTATGGTCATTTGTTTCTACAATCACTTCATGCTCTCCAAATGCTTTGCCATGTGTGTAGTATTTGTTGTGAGTATCAATATCTTTTGTTCCTTTTTTAAAAATCCGAATTTATTTTGAAACCACCTTATCTTCCACTGCCCATTTTCTTCAATTCTACCAATTTCAGGTGGGGTTTGATCTTCTTTTCCTTGACAAAAAGGACATTCTTTATCATTTATTTCTGGCTTTGCTTGCTTAAAGTTCATAGGTCTTTTTTCTCTATGTGGAGCAATTATTGACCATCTATCTAGAATGTAATCTTTTCTTATTTCCATACTTTTTCAACTGCAAGGTTGTGAGCTCTTAGGTAATTATCAACCATTTTGTTCCAGTCTGCCAGTGCTGCAAGTTTCTTGGCTTGAATTTTATTTTCGATTCTTTCTTGCTGAGTTAACTGGGAGTAATTATGCATTATGCCTGTCAATTCATTTACAACATCCTCGTCAGCTCTACCATGCCGTTTAAGCACATATACTCCGGGATACTGAGTGACAGCTGTCTCAGTTTGAACATATCTTCCAAACCCAGCACAGTCTGTTGTCACTGATGCAACGCCCAAAGCTCCTGCTTCTAATGGTGTGTATCCCCAAGGTTCATAATATGATGGGAAAACTCCAAGATGTGATCCAGCCATGCATTCATAGTAACTTAAATCAAGTAGTCTATCTGCTCCAGTTAAATAGATTGGATAAAATATTACCTTAACTTTGTCTCGACTGCTATTTTTCAGACCATGTGCATTTAGATTATATATGATTGCATCGTGTTCTTCATCATGCAGATTATGTGTACTTAATGGTGGGTTTTCCTTTTTCTTTAATGAGAATTTCATAACTTTTCTCTTCAAATCTCTCATTAATTCTTCTCCAAAAAGGAATTTGTCAGTTGGTCTGATTTCAGATACTAATGAATAAATTAGTCTTTGGTTTATTTCTTTAATTGAATCACTAATGCTTCCCTTAATATCTGTAAACAAAGTTTTGTTTTCTAGTAAAACAGATTTTATTCCTCTGACATTTCCAGGGACCCAGATAAATGCAACAACTGTTTTCTTACTTTTATCTTTTATTAGCTGTTCATTTAGCTTTGATAATGCTTTAATAAAAATGTCAATTCCTTTATCATGATACTCATATCTACCTGCTAGAAAGTAAATCACTGTGTTGTCCAAATCGAACTTGTAATGCGGGAAGAAATAATACATTAAAAATTCCTTGATTTTTTCTTTGTAAAGCCTATGTTTGATTGTACTTTCTTCTAGAGTTGGGAATTTTTCAATATCTAATCCATTTAATAAAAGGACATCAGGCTTTCGTCCAAGTAAAGCTTCTGCTTCAAGTCCAGTAACTTCACTAACAGTTGTGAATACATCCACATGTTTTGCACATTGTGTTTCCATTTGATGTTTGTCAATGATTCCCATTTCTCGTGCTTTTTGCTCTGGATCAATTTTGTCCATTAATTCGTATAGGTCTTGGTTTGATCCAGTGATTGTTCGTCCAAGCATTGTTGCATGAGTTGTGAACACAGTTCCAACTTTTATTTTTCTTGATTTTAAATAAAGTAAAGCTGTGCCACTTAACCATTCGTGACATTGGACAACAAGGTTTTTTCGTCCAAATTTGGCAATTTCTTCAATTAATCTACCAACTGCATATGACCAAGTAACTGGCTCATCAAAGCTATTTGGTGAGTGCAGTGAATCAATTTGATAATTATCCCAAAGTTCCTTTTTAATTCTATCCTTGTTTCCCAAGTACCCAAGAAAGTCAACAAGAATTGTTTTTGGTTCACCTGGAACCATCCATTCACCATAATGACATATTATTCCTTCATCTTTAAGTTTACTAAAAATTGCCCTCAGGTGTTCTGGTGCCACCATCTCTTGGAATTCCCCTGCTGCCTTATCATTAAAGTAAGGTCCAATAACATAATAATTATCATTATAGTGACTCATAATAGGGTTTATTTTTGATTTTACTACAGTATAAATGCCCCCTACTTTATTACATACTTCCCAAGATACCTCAAATAAGAAATCTGCTTCTGCCTTCATTAAGTAAAATTTTGTTTGTCAGTATATAAACTTTTTATACTACTCTTGAGGGTAAGCATTAAAATTAAGGCTTTTTTCCAAAACTTTTTTAAACATTATTCACAATGAATGGCTAATAATGGCAGAAGAAGAAGGGAATGATACTGTTTTACTTGGAGATGTGATTGAACTTTCTGGTTTTAGGAAAGTTGATAGAGACACACAAATTGTTTTAAAAAAGATTATTGGGAATTATGCTAGGCAGTTTTCAGATGCATCAAAAACCTTTGAAAAATTGACTTTACATATGAAAGAGATTCACAAAACTGAGAAATCGGAAAAATATGAACTTCATGGAAAGGTCTTTGACAATGGAAAGCAATATAATTCAGAGTTAACAGATAGAAATTTGTTTGTTGGTATTGATGCTTTGTTTAAGAAGATTAAAGCTATGATGAAATAGATCGGTTTCTTGCTTCTTAAAGTAAAACTTATATACTGAATATAATTACAGTTTCAAAATGAGCTTGTCTGATGAACAGATTAAGAAATTTAGAGATGAATTAAAAAGTAGTTATAATCCTCTGTATTTTTTTGATGATGATCCTGATGGATTAGCAAGTTTTCTACTGTTTTACAGGTTTGTTAGAGAAGGTCGGGGAGTTGTTGTCAAGGCGAAACCCATTCTTGATGAAAAGTATTTAAGAAAAGTTAAGGAACATACTCCAGATAAAATTTTTGTTTTGGATAAACCTGATATCAGCCAGGAATTTATTGACGGAGCAAAAACCAAGATTATTTGGCTTGATCATCATGCACTTAAGGAAAAACAAGGAGTAAGTTATTTTAATCCAATGGTTGATAAGGGAGATAATACCCCAACTAGTTATTGGGCTTATAAGATTGTTGAAAAGGATTTTTGGATTGCTATGGTGGGAATTGTTGGAGATTGGTTTCTACCAGATTTTTCTGAAGAGTTTTCTAATAAATATCCAGATTTGTTACCAAAGGGAGTTAGTTCACCAGAACAAGCCCTTTTTGAAACAAAACTTGGAAAATTAATTAGAATTTTTTCATTTGTGTTAAAAGGTAAAACAAGTGAGGTTAAAAAATGTATTAAGGTTTTAACAAGAATTGAATCGCCATATGAAATTCTTAATCAGACTACCTCAAAGGGTAAGTTTATTTACAAGAAGTTTGAAAAACTAAATGTTCAATATGAGGAAATGATTAATGATGCTGTTAAGAACTCAAAGATAATGGGTGATTTGTTTGTTTACATCTATGATAACCAAAAAGTTTGTTTTACTGGTGACCTATCCAATGAATTACTCTACAAATATAATGATAAAATTGTTATCATAGGAAGATCAAAATCAGGAGAGATGAAATGCAGTTTGAGATCTGGTACTAAAAAAGTGCTTCCAATTTTAAAAAAGGCTTTGGAAGGTGTTGACGGCTATGGTGGTGGTCATGAATTTGCCTGTGGTGTTTGTGTAAAGGTTGAGGACTGGGATAAATTCTTAGAACAGTTCAAAAATCAAGCAGCTCTAGCGAAGTAATTACATTTTCTTCATTAGATCATAAATATGTTTTGTTCCTTGATCAATTGACATTGACTCTTTAATATATATTGGTTTGCCGATTCTGACTGTTACTATCCCCTTTTTTTTTGGTAATAGATCACGTACGGAAGCCTGAGTTACTTTTCCGCTCGGTGGAGGGTACAGTTCATAATAATTTTCAGAAATTTTAATTGGAATTATTGAAACATTCATTGTCTTTGCATAGTATACTACACCTTTTCTAAAGTTCTGCAATTCACCTTCTCTTTGCAGCCTTCCTTCGGGACTTGTCATAAAAAACCATCCCTTGTCAAAAATATAGCCTATATCATCTAAATTTGCGCCGTACAATGGAAATGCGGATGCAACATGATGTAATAGTTTTCCAAATTTTCCATTCCCGTCTTTTCCCCAAAAATAATCAGCAGTGCCTGTGGCAACCTTGCTTCTTAGATTGATTGGAAGAATTCTTAAGCAACATGCCCCATCCAACAACCCAACATGATTGAATATTATAATTGATGGGGCTTTGATCTTTTTTATGTTATGTTTGTCAAGAATTTTAATTTTAATATATAGTCTGTGAAATGGAAAGAAAAATGTTAATTGCAGTAAGTTTTTTATAATTTGATTAGATTTGTTAAATATACTAAGATCAAATTTTGAGCTTGCTTTCTTACTTCCAATTTTTATTTTATTTCTAAGTTCTTTAACAGTTGTTTTAATTTTAATGTCAAAATCTCCGATTTCCACCCCAAATTCTTCCTCAATTCTTGCAAGAATCTCAGCCCGATCTAAAGAATCTATGTTTAAATCAAGACTAAGGCTCATATTTTCTGTTATTTTGTTTTTTGATGAAACTTCCTTTAGAATCATTATTAATGGGTCAGAGGTTTTTATGGAGGAGGGTTTTGCAATTTTAATTTTTTGTAGTTTGTTATGAATCACTTTTCGATCTATCTTGAGGGTTCTTGTTCTGGGAAAATCTTCTTCATTCCATAATGCATAAGATCTTATCTGTTGTTTACTTTCAAGTTTTTTATTGACTTCTCTAACAATTTTGTC
>CAYQPU010000023.1:0-28117 GCA_964419615.1 uncultured Methanosarcinales archaeon
GTTCTTTATTACTTGGAGCTAAGCATGTTTTTTTTGTGGATGTTGATAAGGATGCAATTAAGATTTGTAAGAGTAATCTTGAAATGTTAGAAGAATTTGATACAAATAGTGTGCATTTTTTTAACGAGAATATTGGTAAGTTTGATAGAAAAGTAGATGTTGTTATTCAAAATCCACCTTTTGGTGTTCAGAATAAGCATGCAGATAAGCCTTTCTTAAAAAAGGCTTTTGAGATTTCTGACGTTGTTTATAGTCTACATAAGATTGAAAGTAAAGGTTTTATTGAGAAATTGAGCAAAGATGAGGGTTTTAGAGTGACTCATTTGTTTGAGTTTAGCATGCCAATAAAGCAGACTATGGGCTTTCATAAGCAGAGGATTAGAAGGATAAGGGTTGGGTGCTGGCGATTTAAAAAGATTTATTAGATTATTTAGATTCCCTTCTCTTATGAAAGATCGTATTGGAGCTATTTTAGGATTAGCAGTTGGATTAACAGCGTTTAATTTTACTGTAAAAACTTATGCAGAACATATTGGTATGCAGGTTAATTCTCATCCTTTGCAAAGTGCTATAGAATTACAGGATGATTCTATAATTAATGTTTCAGATAATCTTGATGATGGAACTTTGGTTACATATTCAATTATTACAGAGAAACTTACTTCTTTACCTTTTGTTGATTATTGGACAATCACAGAGAGTATATGGATAAGAATTGATGATAAAGTGATTGCAGTTAGAGATTATGATATGGATGGTGAGCCTGAAGAAGTGCAAGTTCTAAGGAAGTGTGATGATTATGACCCAATACTATCTATTTTGGTAAGGCCAAGTGGAAGAATTGTTGTTGATGGTTATTTAGGTGGTTTGTCAGCTGAAGAATGGCTTGAGTTAGGTGAACAATATTGGGATGAAGCTGAGGATTCTTTTGTTGAGGATTATAGAAAAGACGAATTTGGTTATGAAATTTGGGAGCTTTAGATTTAATAACAGAAAGCTCCACCTGGCCGGTTCCTGAGCCAGTTTGTTAACTTTCACAACAAATAATGTTCTCACATATTAGAGAATTGACAAACTGTACCTTTCTTAGTCATATGATGATTTTGGTCTCACTCACATAAATCAGGCCTAGGTGGAGTGTTTTTATCTTGCTTTTGTTTAAAAACAGAAAACAATTTAAATATCAGCTTTTTACTTGTTTAAATATGGAAATCAAATTTGTTGAGGATAGTAAAAATAAGATTATTTTTGAGATTAAAGATGAAGGTCATACTCTTGCTAACTTGCTTGAAAAGGAGCTTTGGGATGATCCAGATATTAAAGCAGCAGGCTATCATGTTGAACACCCTTTAGTTGTTGTGCCACGTTTTGTGGTAGAGGTTAAAAGAGGTGCTGATGCCAGAAAAGCTGTTGAAAAGGCTGTTAAGAGGTTAGTGGCCAAAAACAAGAAATTCAGAACAGCTTTTAAAGCTGCAAAATGAAAGATTTAATTGATCTTGCTAGATGTTCTATTGAAAGTGTTTATTTAGGTGAAGAGGTTAGTGTAAGCAATGATGTTAAAGTTAAGTTCTCTGATAATCAGGGTGTTTTTGTAACTTTAACTATTAATAATGAACTTAGAGGATGTATTGGTTATATTGAGCCGGTTTTTCCATTGTTTGAAGGTGTGATTCGAGCCGCAAGAGCAGCTGCTTTTAAGGACCATAGGTTCCCTAGGCTACAAAAAGAAGAATTTAAACATGTGAAGATTGAGATCTCTGTTTTAACAATTCCTGAGTTAATTAAGGTTGAAAAGCCTGAAGAGTATTTGGAGAAAATAAAGATTGGCAAGCATGGACTGATTATTAAAGGTTCTAGAGGTTCTGGATTGTTATTACCCCAGGTTTTTACTGATTATAATAGTACACCTAAACAAGCTCTAGAGATGACTTGCCAAAAGGCAGGAATGTCAGCAGATGCTTGGAAAGAGCTTGAGAATAAGATTTATAGTTTTGAAGTTGAGATTGTTAAGGAGTGAATTCTGTTTGTTAATGTGTTAACTTAAAATGTTGAATATGAGAGATTTGTTAATGTATTAACATAATTGTTTTTCTATTGAAATTGATTTTCCACTGTTTCATTATGTCAAGAATTTCATTGTCTTTTTCACTAGGGATTAAAAAACAACCTGGAGCTAAAAATTTTCCACCAAGGTTTTTTACAATACCTTTGCCAGACCTACCTTTTAGCAAATAAACAAACCTGACTTTTGTACTTGATTTTAGTTTTGAAATGTTGTAAGTGTATAAACTAAAAGAGCTGAGATTATAAATTTCGTTTAATTTTTTTCCACTGATTAAACTGATGCCTTCAAATAATAAACTTCTGATCAGAGCATGGGGTTTTGTGAAAAATTCGTCTATAAGGAGTGAGCTTGTATGTGCTTTTGATTTGGCTGCAAATTCCTTTACTATTTTCAAGTCAATTTTATTTCTAAAGATAATACATACATCAATATCTGAGGCTTTTGTTTTACCTTTTGCATAGGAACCAAATAGAACTACATCAATAATGTTTGATGATACAAACTCTTGTGCAATTCTTTTAAGTTCCAAATATTTTTTTGAGTTTTTCAGCATTTTGTTTTAGGTATATTACATCCTCCTTATCCATCCTTAGGTTATAACTGTCAGTATATCTTTTGAATAAATCTGATACAATTTGGTATACTTGAGGGAAGTTTTGTCTCAACAAATTGAATCTATCTGAGTGGTTTTTTGGTAAAATTCTAATCTTTATGTATATGTTTAGATCACATAATACTGCAACTGCTTTAAAGAAGGAGTTGACAGCTGAGTTATACCTTTGTTTAATTAATTCATCATTTCCACTTTCTAAAAATTCTAAATAATTTAGCCTAAGATCATTTTCTATATCTTGAGTCTTCATGTTAATATGTTAACAAATAGCAAGTATTTATTTGTTTTGGTTAATGGGTTAACACATTTCAATTAAGAAAAATTAATATATTCTTGAATTTGATTTTTGTTTATGGATGTTATTATCTTTGATGTTGATGGAGTTCTTGGTGATTTTACTAAGCTTAAACATTTAAGGGATATTGCTCATATTCAGAATGTTGCTTTAAAACATAATATTGACTTTGAAGCTGCTAAAGAATTGTTTTTTTCTACAAAAAAGAAACTAAAGGAGCAAGATAAACATTCAACTATTGATACAATGATGGAGCTTGGTTTTTCCCGAGAAGAATATTATGAGAGTATTAATTCTGTTCCTGTTGAAGGAAATATTGTATTGACTGAACATGCAGTTGAAGTGTTAGAAAAACTATCTAAAAAATATAATATAGTTGCCTTAACAAATACCCCACATGATTCTAATAAAAAAGTTTTAGTTTATTTGGGGCTTGACAAATTTGTTCATGCATTGTATTGTATTGATACTCATGATTATATTAAACCTTCAAGTGAGATTTTTAAGAGGATAATGGATGATTTTAATGCAGGAAAAGGAATATCTGTTGGTGATTCTGTTGAAAAGGATTTACTGCCTGCAAAAGAGATTGGATTGAAGACTGTTTACTTTGGAAAGTATAAAGATAAAATTGAGAATAGAGAGGGTATTGATTTTGAGATTGATGATTTAAGAGAGTTGTTTAACATCCTTGGTAGTCAAGGATAACATCTGCAACCTGACTAATATCTCCTATTTGCATGTATTCATAAGTGTCTCCATCAATTTCCATTGTAGCTAACTTTGGAGCTGAACCATCATTTAGCACGTGGATTGCTTGCACACCATATTTCAAAGATGCCTCAATATCCTTTCCTAAATGATCTCCAATGTAACATAAGGATCTTGGTTGATCAAAAGCAGTTGATACACTATGTATTTTCCGGAACCCTTCTGGACTTGGTTTTTTTTCTGAAACATTTTCTGCGCAGAGTATTTCATAATTTGTTCCTGTTGATCTTGAAAAATCTCCAAGATCTAGTCCAAGAGCATGAACTACCTCTTGAGCTGTTCTATAGGTTTCTGTTGTTAAGATTCCCAATTGTTTACCTGCATTAACAAGTCTTTCAACTGAATCTACTAGATCTTGATTGTGACTCAGTATACTTTCAAAAGCAATATTCTCAAGCATTTCATGTAGGTATGTTGATTGTGTTCCTAGTTCATTTGCAAATATCTTACCATTTGATTTGTTTTTTTCCAACAATCTATTATACTCTGCAATAATAAGTGGCTTAATATCTTTGATATGCTCAAGTAAATTCCCATCTTTTATAGCATCTTTATATAGAACTATTGAAGTGTTAGCAATATGTTCAAGTAAAGGTATATTTTTATCTCGTCCTACGCTGATATCTAAAGAATCAAATTGTGATAGTGCCCAAAATGCCATATATTTGAAAAAATCATGAGAATCTTGAATTGACAAACCAGATTTTGGATCTTCTAAGCTTTTATTATATAATGTTCCATCTACATCAAACCAAGCTTCAGTGATGATTTTTGGATCAAATTTTATCACACTCATTTTTCTAATATTAATTTATGGTAAAACAACTATTTAAATCTTTCTGTTTTTTAATCACTGTTAAGTGGTAAAAAAGCAAAAGATTTATATAGTCCAAATACTATTATATTGTGTAGGATGAATCTCCAACAAGTCCTAGATAAGATGAGACTATCAAAAGTTAGATTTCCTTCTATTGATAATGTTGCTAATTTTGATATACAAGTAGAGTATCCATTAAAACCTGAGTTCCAGGATTCTGTGCTTGAGCCTATTGCAAAAGGTGTTTTCAGAGAAAAAACTCCTAATGGAGAATTATATTTTTTTGAGGATTTAGATTCTTATCTTAGATTTATGGATGATGAAGAGTTCCAGAGATTGATTCATGTTAATGATTTAAGGTATTTTGATGATTTTGATGGCACAATAAATCCTATTGTAGATGATATCAGACGTGCAGATCCAGTAATGGGTACTGAAAATGGTATAAGGGATTTTGTTAGTGAGAGAATATTAAAACTACAAAATACAGTTGTTAGCCATACTGTTTATGACGTTATACCATGGCTAACTACAGGTAGATCTGGAGCACAATTAGGTGCACACAGATACGAGTTCAAGAACCCAAATTCTAAAAGAGAAAAAATTTCAACACATGATACTGTCAAAAAGAACAACCATAGTGCACTAATGAATGAAATTGAATATGATATTCACATTTCTATGCCTGATGAGATAAGCACAGTTCATATGTTGATCAATTTTGGGATATTTTTTGATGGACATGTAGATTTTTCAGAGGGTTTTTCTACCCAGATATCCAATGATTCCAATGGTGACCCTATTAAAGATACACTTGCTGATGTGGCGCAAAATGGTGTTTTTGGTGAATATGATACAAAGGAATCAAGCAGGTTTACTAAAGCCATGCTTCATGCATTCAGGCAAAAGACTATGATATTTGGATTATTAAATCAAGAAGGATTTATTTCTGACAACAGAAAAGAATATTCACGAAGATTCAAGTTTGCTGATAGTCTTGCCACTTCATTTCCAGAACTTGTTACAGAAATCAGTGGACGGGAAATCCCAGACAAAAAGAAAGATCCCAAAACATATGGTATGGTTATTGAAGATTTGGGATTGAGTCTTCATGCAGACGATTTTATTGAAGCTCAAGAAGGTCTTTTTTCAAGTAAGATGCTTTCATCTACAGGAATAAGTGATCCTAGATTCTTTTTAGCTTATAATAGAACACTTGGTGCCAAAATAGCTATGCTTGTTTCAGAATTGGGAGTTTGGACCAAAGATGAGTTTCCAAGAAACAGAGTTGTAGATAATGAAGGAACCACATATGCTCTTGATTTTTTGCCTTCATTTACGTTGCCTCAAATAGATGATTCTTTTATGTATGATTGTGCAGCTATGGGTTTTGATGAAGACCTTATTGAAAGGTTTGTTAGAGCCACTTATGTTTTTAATCGGATTGTTGGAGAACACCTTGAAAAAGGTGGGGTACTAAAGGATGTTCCTTTAGTGCCTTTTTATTTAGAAGATTATTTAGTTAATGGTAGAGGAGAAGAGAACTTGCCTTGGGTAGAAGAAACTAATAGATATTATGAAGTTTTTAGATTTGCAAGGCACCACAGGAACGTACTTCAAAGAGAACATTGCGCTAGAGAAGATAATCCAGATGGTGTTCAGCATTATGAGACTATAGCTTTTGATTCTATGGAGTATATTATGAACAATGTTGGTGAATTTTGGACTCCAGAAGAACAAGCACAGCATGTTGAAGAATATCATGTTACAATAGAAGATGACTTGATGACTGTTGCTGAGTACTTGCATCCAATTAGAGCAACTGAACTAGAAGAATTAAAACAAGTTGTAAGGGTTCCTGAATTAGAGGCAGTTTTAGAAACAAGTAGAATTACAGAATTAAGACCTGCAAATCAACCAGTCGCAAGGTATCCAGAATATGCGGAAATAATCCCTGATTACATACAAAAAGAGGTTGCATTAAGATGACTCAACCATCAATAGATACAGTTGTATGTCCCTTGGATGATCCTAATTTTGTTAGGGGTTTTACTCATACTGAAGATGATAGATTATTCGGGTTACATGTTATGCCAACCTTAGATGAAGAAATTCAGTTAGCGACAAGGGCATATGAAGTAGGTATTCAACCTACAGCTGCAATCTTTTTTCATTACATTCATACAATTACTATTGATAGGTTGGAGACTGAATTAAAAGGACAATTTGGAGACAACATTGTTATGCTCTATGATGATATGCCTATTATTGCTTATCTGCTAATTAAAGGTCAGTCAATAGCGTGCAGAAAAGTAGATGAAATTGAGATGAAAGCTGATCTGATTAGACCAACTGTTGGTACCAATAGAGATGATTTGCTAAAAAAAGGTAATGTTATAGTAGAACCCACAAAGAATGAAGGTAATCTATATCATGTTGACTCTTGGCAAGGATTTTTAGATCTATTAGAAGAATGGCCAGACAATACTTCTTTAATATACTCTCATGAACCAGGTAATCCATCCAGAGATGGCAAAATTTTAAGTGAAGATTTATTTATTGCTGCTTCAAACATTGCACTGAAGCAACCTGTTGCTTGTGACACACAAGGATTTGAGGATTGGCATGAGTATCAAGAAATTATTAGACGTGAAAATGCATTGGTAATTACTAAAACTGAATCAGGTAGACCAGATATAACAAGTTCAAGAGCTGGTGCAACTGAGGTAGGTTCAGGTTTTACTGCTCAAGTAACACAAATGAATTTTGCACCCTTTGTAGCAGATAATACATGGCATATTGGAATTGACAGTCTTATACATCAGAAAACAAATTTCCATCCCCTATTAGATAGATATGAAGTTGAAACATTAGATATTGCTAGATCTGTAGTTAATGTACCTGATGCTGAATGGAAAAACCATGTTGAGATTGAAGGTGAGATGGTTAAGATATCTACTGGTGTGCAAATGCAGACTGTTATTGGTCCTACTTTGTTTGAAATTATGACAAACTATCAATTTGTTGATTATGAGAATGATCAAGAATCTAAAGATCTGTTAGATGGGATTTGGGCTGCTGTTATTGATCAACAAAAAATCAATTATGCAATTTCAAACCAGATAACTGCAGATAAAGAGAGGAGTTTTTTATTATCTGGATACCATATTACCAAAGCAGTTGTTGATTCCCTACCTGATATGGTTGAGAATGTTTTAGGCTATCCTGTTCCTAAGAAAGATACAAAAGAAGAAAAAGCTGCATATCAGACGTGTGTGTTTGATTTGATGCGGTTAATGCTTAATAATCAGTCTGACATAATTAAAGTCCAAGTAAAAGGTTTAGGAGCAGATGCTGCACCAGAATTACCTGAAACAGAAATAGCTACTAGATTACATTACACCCTTAAAGCTGCAAGTTCTTTAGAATTAAGAGGCGCTGAGAGAATGGAATTTATACAAGCTTATCAGAATACTTTTGGCAGGTTGCTTTCAGATTCAATGATCCAATCCGGTCGCTGGATTAGTGATAGATATGGTCATAATTCAAAGTTTGTAGGGCTTTCAATAGATTTATCTAATGATGGAAAACCTACCATTCAAAGGGATGATAATGGTAATGTTCAACTTTATTCTTATGATATGCTTACAAGACCAGGTCTGTGGGAGATTGATCTGAGCTTTTTGTTAGATGGACCATCCAATCTTCCGGTTGGGATGAAAGAAAGATTATTTGACGCTGCAAGATATTTGCAGATAGCTTTAACTCACGATGATATTGATTTTGAATCAACTGAATCAAAAGCTAAGAATTATGTTTTAACTGGAAACAGACAAAACTTGGATAGGTTAATGACTAGTGAAGCACATTTTGCCTATCATAATGTTTTAGAGTGTGCAAGGGTACATAGAAACATACTTCAAAGAAAACATGAAACTAAGGAGGGTGGCGCTCATAAAGGTCATTATGAAGATTTAGCATTTGAAGCTTTTATGCGAGTTTATGAGAATGCAGAATCAATTTGGAATCATGCAGGTGTTTTTGATGATTTAAACACAGTTGCTAGGTATTTTTTTGGAGCAAGTGATTCTTTTGACTCAGATCTAATTAAAGCTGCAGCGCAAGAAGCGGACTTAACAAATCAAATACCATTTTCTGAGTATTAATCAAGTAATGTATTACCACCAATTCTTTTGATTTTTTTGTGTTGAATAATAATAAACCTTCATTTTTTACTTGTTTTTGTATTTGAGCAAACTTAACTGCATCCTTTGCTTTGAAGTCAAAGAAGATTGAGGAATATAGTCCAATAGTTTGATTTAGCTTTTCAAATAATTCAAAGGTTTCACTTGAGAGGTTGATGTTTTTATTTTTGTCTTTTTCTAAGAATCTGCATAGATCCCTTAACTCATCTGCTACTTTTTCTAGTTGCTCTACTAGAGCATACATGATTGCGGTCTTATCTGGCTCTTTGTAGCCATGTTTGTTTAAGCTTCTTCTAAGATAATGCGTTAGTTTATTATTTGTTTTTTCTAGATCCTTAATGTTTGATATTGTTTCATAGTCTTTTTCCTTTAAAGCTGTTAGTAAATCTTCTCCCATTACCTTTAGTAATAATATTGTTCTCCTAAGAATAGAATCAAATTCTTTGTCAGATGCTTCTGTTATGCTTCTTACAACACATTTGTTTTTTTCTTGTTTGACTATTTCATAGGTCATTGCTTCTAGATTAACTGCAGCTTCTATTTCCCTTAATTGCTCTTTTGAGTTAAAGTTAACTGTGATCTCATCATAACCACGTTTGTACATTGCATCAAATGCTCTTTTTACAATAGGCCCGAATTCAGTTGCATTAAAGATTCCTTTGTGTTCTGGACTATCTCCTTCTCGTAAATTTATTGTTAATTGGGATCCGTTTGGTGTGACTTCAACTTCATCCCCCTTCTTTACATTATTAGCTCTAGCCCATTTTAGTGGCAAAGAGACTACATAAGTTGTATCAGCTAATTTGATGATTTTACGTTTCATTATATATGGGAACTGGTTTGAGTATATATATTTTTCTAAAAAAATTATATTTTTAATTGAAATTATAATTTATAAGGGAAAAGATTATATTCTTGCACCTTTTATTATTCCATAATGATTACTACATTAAAGTAGTAACGGGGTGAAAGTAAAATGGTAAAAAAGTTGTTTGAAAAAGTACAATCTGAGTTTAATGATAGAAAAACTCGAAGAGAAGAACACAAAGAGAATAGAGAAGAAGCTTGGGGAGAATACCAAGGTAGAGATGACACAAAATGGTCTGAAGATAGATGGAAAGCTAATTATGATAGACTTAATGCAGGAGACCTTGCACATAGTTTAGAACAAAGAACTTTTGGTGAGCTTGGTGAAGCTGCTAGTGAAAAATGGTCCTCATTTAGGGAGGGAGCTAGTTCTATGTATGAAGGTTTGAGCGGAAAAGTTAACCAGATGCGTGAAAAGAGAAACTTTAAGAAAAAACGAAAAGAAGCTTGGAACGAATATCAAGAAAAAGAAGATTCTGCTGAATGGTCTAAAGAAAGATGGCACAATACTTACAATGGTAGACACTCAAATGGTGTTGAAAATGCTGATAGACATTTAGGTCATGATATTGCTGATGGTGCTAGATCATTAAGAGACAGAATTAATTCTCTTGGTGAAAAAGCTAACCAAAAAGCTGGTGAAGCTGGTAAAACAGTTATGTCAAGAAGCTTTGTTGAGAATCTTGAAGCTGCTAGTGAAAAATGGTCCTCATTTAGTGAGGGAGCTAGTTCTATGTATGAAGGTTTAAGTGGTAAAATTGGCCAAATGCGTGAAAATGCTAAAGCTAAGAAAAAATTTAAACAAGATAGAAAAAATGCTTGGGAAAAATATCAAGCCAAAGATGATTCTGCTGGATGGTCAAAAGAAAGATGGCATAATACTTACAGTGGTAGACACTCAAATGGTGTTGAAAATGCTGATAGACACTTAGGTCAAGTTGCTGTTGATGTTGCTAAAGAGCAAGGATCAAAAGCCGCACAAAAAGCTGGTGAAGCTGGTAAAACAGTTATGTCAAGAAGCTTTGTTGAGAATCTTGAAGCTGCTGAAAACTTTATTGTTAAAACAGCTATGGATCCAAATACTTATAGAAAAGCAATTAGAGCTACTGCAATAACTGCAGTTGTTGCTACTGCTGGACCACTTGCTGCGGCTGGAACTTTTGTTGCTGGCTATGGTATACAACAAGGTGGAGAAGCTTTAGCTGGACAAGTTGGTGCAGAGTATAGTGCAGCTGTTTTAGGTACTACTGGCACTTTAGCAGATATTGCTAGAGGAGATGTAATTGGTGCTGGATTAAATGCAACTTTTGCTGGTAGCACTGCCACTGCAGGATATCTAAAATCAAAAGGAGATGTTGAGAAAGCTCAAAAGTTTAGTAGAGCTGGTACAATAGCTGCTGGAGCAAGAGGCCTATGGGGAGTAGGTGGATTAGTTGCTGATGCAGTCGGTATTGGTAGTCCTGATTTAGAGGCTGTTGTTCTAGAAGAAACAACTTCACCTGAAGATGGTAGAGTCTATCAACCAGATCCAACAGAAAGTACACCTGATGTTGTATTACCTGAGGATTATGTTGCACCTGAACCCCCAACTGTTGAAGAGTTAGGAGACATGTTGCCTCCAAGAGATCAACCTGATGTACCACCTGTGGACATACCGCCAGCAGATTATACAGCAAGGATCACTGATGTTGCTGATGTTCCAAAAGAGTTTGGTTATGAGATGACAACTGCAACTCCAGGTGAGTACAGTAGTGGAACTATCCTAATGGATAGAAGTGATGGAAGCATAGATGTATATGCAAACTCTGAACTTGAAGGAGCAATTGGAGATGGTAAATTTGCACTTGTTAAGTTTGATGACAATACAACTCAAGTATATGACATGAGCAACGGATCATTAAGACTAGAGGATGCAAGTAACATCAAAGAGATTTCAATTGGAGCTGTAGAACAAGATGTAGTTGGTGGACAACCAGTTGAAACAAATTTTGTTTCCTATTCAAGCGTTGTGCTTGATAATTAATTTTTTTTTATTTTAATTTTTATTTGTGGAGGGAAAAAAATGAATGATGAAAAATCATTAGTAAGAAAAGCTTTACCTGTTCTTGGAGTTGCAATTGTTGCAGTAGCTGGTACAGTCATTGCTTTGAATTGGGATGTTAGTACTGAAGGAATGTATCCTACTCCCACTCCTTATCATGAATGGGACCGAACAGGAGAGTTTGGATTTGTTGATCCAACTAATCCATTTTCATTTGGAAACTTGATCAAAGATGATGCACAAAGTGAAATGACAGAAGCTATGCTTTGTCATGATTACAATGGAAAGGTTGCTGAGTGGGTGGAAGGAGAGAATATTCCTGAAGATTATCTTGAAGAAGCAAAAGTATTCATGTATAATTACATTGACAAGAGATGGGGAATAGATGGATTATGTTATGCAATTTATCCAGGTGTCACTGAATTAAAACCTGAAGAACTAGAAGCTATTCAAGAGTATAATGGTCTTATGCAAGAAATTTATGAGATGGTTATTGAAGAGTTTGCAATTGAAGACTATGATGATTTTTTTGAAGCTGATTATGCAGATCTGTTGCGTGACGCTATTAGGCTGAATGTACCTGAGGCAAATACAGACCAAGGTCTGTTCGAGATACTGGAACATGGTGCTTTTGATTATATCAGACAAAAAGCATCTGATGAGTTACCAGTACTTTTCTGGAATTTTCCAGATTTTTGATTAATATAAATAATATGGTGAAACAAAAATGACAAATAATACAGTTAGAAACGGATTGTTAATCACAGGTGTAGTGTTAGCTGCTTTATCACTAGCCTCTTGCGAAGGAGCTCCTGATGGAGTTGTGCCAACTGCTACAGCATTACCAACAGCTACACCTACACCAGAGGTGTGGGATCAAGCTGGAGATAATACTTACACTGCCCCTGATATGAATGCTTATATAAACAGATTCATGGTTGGATTTCGACAAGATCTTAAGCATCCAACTGGTTGCTTGGATAGAGATGAATTTGATTATGATCAATTAGATGAACTAGGTATTCCCCAAGAATATCATGATGAAGTATTCAAAGCAGCAGATGATGCTACTATAGAAAGATTGGGTATAAGTGGTACATGTTATGCATTTATTCCTTATCATACTGATTTGGGAGAAGCACTTGATGATATTCAAGCGTTTAATGCACTAAAACAAGGAACATTTGACAGTGTTAATGAACTTTGTGGCCACCCAAGTGAGTATCATTCTTTTGAGAATTACCAGGTTAATTGGCTTGAGAAATGTGGTTATACTGAAGAGTTTGGCGACCTGTTAAAAGTATCAATATTACTTAACACTCCTTTCACAGAAGATGATGATCAGTTTAATGCTTTGCATTGGACAATGCAGTCATACATTGTGAAGATAGCTGAGGAGATAATTGAAGGTGAGTAAAAATGGAACAAAAACAGCACTTACATGTCAATTCAAGGTTATATGTTATAATTGATAAGGTAAGAGATGAAAACCCAACAGTGCATGTTGGTCAAGTGGGTGATAAATGGAAAGGCACTGCACCAGTTACATTACATCATGTAATTACTTACGATAATGTGGAAGAATTAATGCAACCAACAGAATATTCTAAGGATTATAGAGCAGCACTTTGGCAAGCCTATGGTTGGGAAGGATGCGCTTTTATGCACCGTTCAGGTTTTGAATACCCTACAAGAAGGCCTTGATCAAGATGTAAAACAGATTGTAGAATAAGTTATAGTGAATGGCGTGGAATTAACTGGAATTGATATAACAAAATATTTTAAACAAAGATGAAAGAGATAGATTTCCTAATTAGATTGTACAGAAAACTAGAGGACAGTAAATTACCATTGGAGTGTTTTCCAGGTGGTCCTAATACCTCAATAATCACCTGGAATCCACTCTTTTCTGGGGATGAATCTGACGTATATCAAACTAGTACCGTACTTTATCCAGGTAGAATTGAAGTGAGTGATATTGGTGTGAAGATGGTTCGTTTTGGTGTTGGCAAGCGAGTGAAAACAGTGTTAGAGACACATAAAAGTAGTTTAAGTGAATTACTTGAGTTAGACGGAGAATCATTTGGGTATCTTATAATACTAAGAGATAGACCTGAAATCAAGTATGAATTTGGGACAAGTGACTTTAAAACAATTTCAACTTTTAGTACAAGAAATTACACTGACCATGAAACAATATTTTCTGTCTGTGCTAATAGAAGACTACCTAATAACTGGAAAGACATTAGTGAAGGAGATAATTACTTTCATACAATGGAAAAGATCTTTGGGTATAGGGGACCGATTACAGAATTTAACATAAGAAAATGAGATAAATTGATTTTTTAATTAAAATGTATAGAACATTGGAGAATACTAAATTACCAAGTGAATGCTTCTCTGGTGGACCAAATACTTCAGTTTTCACATGGGATCCTTTTTTTGCTTATGATTCTAAATCAAGGCTTTATTTGGCTAGTACAAAAATATTTCCTGAAAAAGTGTCTGATGGTCAGATTACTGTGAGGATGATTGATTTTGGTGTGGGCTTTGTGACAGAGGAGTGTATTGACTCTGAACACTGTAGTTTTGACAGATTTGGAATTGCAGATGGAACATCTTTTGGTTACTTTCGTGTTGATAGTGAGAAATAATCAGGTAAGTATGTTTATTTTACAGATAATTTGAGAACTATTAGTAGGTATGAAGCTGAAGATGAGAATCCAGACCTAGGTAAAGATGCTCCTATTGTGGGCAATGATGTTTTTAAAATTGTAGATGATATATTTGGGTGGTGAGTTAATGGAAGTTATGAATTTTGAAATTGATGAATCAATACTAGCAAAAGTTGCTGCACAGTATGCAGACCCAGATCTGTCACCATCAGTATTTACAGACCCACATGAAACAAAAATCAGATTAGGTTTAGTTATTGCCGGGGAAGTAGCAGAAAAATACCTTTTAGAAAGAAAAATTGAGAGTTCTAATTTTTCAAAAAAGTTTTGGACAGATAAAATTGTACAGGGAGGTATTAGCTCTGATGATAAAAAGCCACTTAGTGATGAAGAGCTGAAAAGTCAATCACTTAAATATGGTATTATTCATCATTTAGTAATGTGTGGTGAGTGTATTGAAACATCAAACAAATACAAAAATATTAAATCTGTAACTGCCGTTGAGACCAGACTCTCATTAGATTGGCTTTCTCAAGCAACTTCTTATTTATGTAAAGTTCTAGATTTATCTGAATTATTATTTGAAGAACAGCCAATTGAAAGAATCCGTGATTCTGTTACTGGATGGATTATTAATGATTTGAAGGGTTACACACAAGGTTTGGATAATTTGACAACTGGATTATATCAAACTATTCGCATATTGTCAGGCGGTTCTCCACGGACAATTGGAGAGTATAATAATCCAATTGTAAATTTTGGTACAAATCAAGTTGGAGATATTTCTGAGAGAGTTACAGATTTGCTTGAGACTTATACTGATGCTTTCAAACATGCTTTTGAAAGAGAAGGGATTTAATAACAAAATAATATTAAGAAAAATAAAATAAAAAATTACTTACTTTTTTTTGGTTTTGGTATCTCATTCACGATCTCTTCAAATGTACTTTGTGTATGTGCTGCATCCATTTGCTTTGCCAGTTTGGCAAAGATTTTTCTCATATCAGCCAGTTCCAAAGTCTCATCCTTGACAAGTTTGGCAACTTGTCTTTTTGCATGCCTTGCTTTTTGTTTTTGATGTCTTAAATTTCTAGTCAATGCTTGAGCTCTATCAAGCTGATCCTTAATATACTTAAGATAGTAGTCCATAACTTGAATTCTTGGACTATTTTTTTGGATTTCAGCCTGTTTTTCTGTAATCATCTGTGAAAGCTCACTTCTTAATTCATTCATTCTCGTAGAAATATCTACAACATCTACGCCAGGACCAGCTGCTAGTTTAGCTCCACCTTTTAGTTTGTTTCCAAGTCTTTTTGAAGCGTTTAGAACATGTCCCATCTTTTGGGAGAACAAATTCCAAGTTTGTTTACTTCCCAAGACACCCCATGTCCCACCTCGTACGATCCAATCAGTTGCTAAATTCTTATTGTCATGAGCTATCCTCATTCCTTTGATTAACCTACCTTCAACTTGTCTTAATTCTTTAAGACTTATTTTGTCTGCATTTACCTGACCCATGTATCTGATTTCTTCATCAACTATTCCTGCTATTTTTCTTTTTGCCCAAGGTGTAACACCAACTTTTGCCATTTATGCCACCACCTTACGAGCTTCTGCAGTCAACTTATCAACTGCCCTAGCAATGCCAAGACTATGTTTTTTTATTGCTTTAACACCTTCACTTCCGTTCAAAGCTTGAGCATACATTAATGAAAATTCTAAAAATGTCTTTGTTGCATGTTCAAGTTCAAGTAGCTCATGTTCAGTAATTTTTTTAACAGAAACAGTTTTCTTTGTTTTAATTGGTTTTTTTCTTTTAGTAGGTACCTTCTTTTTTGCCATATAACATTACCTCTCTAATTATTATAAAGATTAAAATAAATTTTACTATATAAATTTTACTATATATATATTTTACTACAATCTAGCTTATATTTTCCTTTTTATTGTTTCAACTACTTGATTGGAATCAACAAGATATACATTTGATAATTTCTCTGCTATAATCTCATCATAATTAGTAATCTCATTTTTTATTAGAATAATGTGTGTATTTTCATTAACTATTTCACCTTCTATCTCCCAATTCCTAAGTGTTTCAGCAACATAGAATCCAGCATACTTACATTGTGCTTGCATATATATCCATGTTTTTGTCTGAACATCTATTGAATCCCATTGTTCTTCAGTTAAACCAGACAGAGTTTTGGTAACCTCCACTGCACCAATCTCTTCAATTCTATTTAATTGAGAACTTATGTAATCAGGCCACTCAAAAATTACACCTGTTTTTTCAAAATAAGGCGCCATTGCATGTATTATTACAACTGATTTTGCCAACATTTGGGTTGTGATTGGAAAGTGAGATTCATCATGTAAAATGGGATG
The DNA here is from genome assembly GCA_964419615.1 of uncultured Methanosarcinales archaeon. GTDB lineage: Archaea > Nanobdellota > Nanobdellia > Woesearchaeales > JAGVZT01 > JAANXH01. The sequence continues at coordinate 16,738 of CAYQPU010000023.1, forward strand.
TATATTGCCAGAAAAAACATCATAAGGGTAAACAAGCTCTGATGCATCACTTAGATCACTTAATCTTGGCATCCAACCTTTATACATTATTACTAAATCCCATTTATTTGTAAAAAGTTCATTTAAACTGGTTACATTGTCGGAAAATGTGAGTTCATCTTCTGAGAAACAGTCAAATATCTTTTGATTAATTGGATCTTCTTCTCCTTGAAAAAAATTTCCAAAATATATTTTTTTCCCAGACATTGTAATTAATATATATGGAATTTGAAGCCAAATATAAATGTTACCATTAAATGGTACTCATATTTGAGAATCAAGGGTCATATTGAGATTATTTTACTACCCCTAAGTACTAATCATGCAAAACATTTAAATATCAGTAATTATGGCTTATATTTTATGACCAACTTATTCACGGCAATTGAGCAGACTGTTTCACAAGCTGAAGATTTGTTTAGTCAGCAGAAGTATTGCGAAACCCAAACCCAATTAGAAACAGTTTGGACACTAACTGGGGCTTTAGATTTATCAGATGTAGATCTTTCTTCACCATTTGGAATTCTTATGAATCAAGCTCAACAATTAAAAGATGCTGCAAGTAGTTTTTGTGTGAATTCAAAGCGAGATAGATTTGCATTATGGGCTAGATGGGATTTTGCACATGGTGATTATGAATCAGCTGTTTTGAATGCAAATGTTGCAATTACTTTTTCAAGAAAGATTGGTGATGAACAATCTGATGAGATAATTGTTTCTTTGACAAATTTAATTGAAACTGTAGAAGTTAAACCATTTGAGGATAAAATGCATTTTTATTTGGATATTGCATTGGAACATATGCAAGAAAAAAGATACCAGAGTGCAATTAATGCATACAATGTAGCAAAAGGATTTGCCTTAAGACTTGATAATGAGCATACTCCAGTTATTGTTGATTATGTAGATCAATCAGTGTTAAAAGCAAGAAGACAGCAAACACATGATTGGGTTAAAGAGTGGTTCTCCAATGCTGAAACTTATTGGGAGTTTAGTCATTTGGATGTTGGAGAAAAAATTCAAAGATCACAAGCTTGCTTAAGACAAGCAGTTAAACTTGCTGAAGCTTCATACATGCCTGAAGGTTATCATAGAAATATTGAATTCTTTGCTGGTCAATCTGATGGCTGCCATAAATTACATACTGAGACTGTTAATGGTTTGAATTGAATTTTTTGACTTTCCTACCAAAAGATTTATATATCAAATTATATTATTTAACTATCAACTGATACTAATAATATATCAAAATGGGAAAATCCAAGCTACAAACCAAAAATCAAGATTCTATTAGATACCCAAACTTAAAAACAGTTCTTATGGTAGAAAATTTTCTAAATAAAAACAGAGACTTTCCGGTAAAAGTTGCAGAACTTAAAAAAAGCCTGCCAAAACAAGTAATGCATCAGACACTGATGGTGGTTTTGGAATATTTGTTTAACAGTGGAAAGATTATTTATGGTCCAAAGGGAGTACAGTGGATTTATTCTAAGCCAGAGCATCTAAAGATGATGATGGAAAACAGTGTCGAACTGTAAAGATGTATCTTGGTAAAAAAGTTAGAGTTTTTCTAAAAGATCAAGCTAAAGAGTGCTATAGCAAACTGAATAGATTATCAACTAAGGAAAAAAGAATAATTACAAAGTCAATTGATAGAACCATCAACATTCTTAAGTCAAATCCACAATTTGGAAATCCCCTATCTAAAAACTTAATTCCAGAGGTGTTTGTAACACATGGGATTCAAAATTTGTATAGAGTTAAATTATCAAATTATTGGAGATTGTTGTACACGATTGAGAGTGATGGAAAAAATATTTTTATTTTTATTGTACTTATTTGTAATCACAAAGATTATAACAAGTTTATGGGCTATAAAAGTAAGTCTTAAATAATATGGAATAATACTATTGAGTATGACTCAAAACATCTATGGAATAGGCAATCCAATCGTTGACATCCTTGTCAGAGTTGAAGATTCTTTACTTAATGAATTAAATCTTCCAAAAGGGATTATGAGTTTGGTTGACCAGGAAAAACAGAGTGCTATTAAAAGTTCTATTAGATTGCTTGATAAAACAGTTATGCCTGGTGGAAGTTGTTGTAATACTATGATTGGAATTTCTAATCTTGGAGGGGAATCTACTTTTCAAGGTGTGGTTGGTTTTGATGATTACTCAAAAATTTTTGAGGAGAAACTTAGCCAGTTTGGAGTTTTATCACATTTGGTTAAGAATAAAGGAGATACTGGTTCAAGTGTTATTTTAGTTACTCCCGATGGTGAAAGGACTATGAATACTCATCTTGGTGTGTGTGGTTTGCTGGCAAGAGAACACATTCTTAAAAAAAGTATTGCACAAAGCAAGATCCTTCATACAACAGCCTATGCTCTAGACACTTTTCCAGATGCAACTAGGTATGCAATAGATATTGCTAAGCAGAACAATGTTTTGGTTAGTTTTGATGTTGCTGATCCTTTTTTAGTTAAACATCAAAGAGATATTGTTAAAGAGATTGTTAAGCAATCTGATATTGTTTTTTTAAATAAAGAAGAAACCAAATTATTCACTAATAAAGATCCTATTGATGCAATTAAACAGATCTCGAAGCTATGTCCAAATGTTGTTGTTAAATTGGGAGCAGACGGATGTTTAGTTGGCGAAAATGGAAATGTTCTAAGAATTAAAGGATTCCAAGTTAAAACAGTTGACACAACTGGTGCGGGAGATATGTTTGCTGCTGGTTATTTATTTGGGATAGTTAATGGTTATTCTAAAAAAAGATCTGCAAAGATAGGGAATTTTGTGGCATCAAGAGTTGTTGAGAATATGGGAGCAAGACTTAATTATTCTTTAAAAGAATTAGTTAAAGATCTCTGACTGCAAGTATAGTTGACATTGCTTTTATATGATATTCACTTTCTAGTCCAAGTTCATCCCAAGGTCCATCATAATAATCTGATTCCCTTATGTATTTCATAATTGCAATATTTCCCTTGACACTCGGTGGAATTGAATCATCCAGAGTTATATTATGAGCATAGAAATTCCTTATATTTTTCATAGCACAAGTATTAGTTCTAAGGTGTCTGGTTTTGTCAAATGCACCATAAACTTCCATCTGATTAATTTTGTGTGAGAATGGATCACAATAATTTACGCTATCAATGAATTTGTTCATAAAAAACTCCAGCCATTGGTAAGCATAAATGGAAAGAGTTCTAAGACTGTCAGATTCATTAAAGGACATTGTAAGAGCCATTACTAACCAATCATCTTCTGTTTGAGGTAGATCTCCTGAATAATCCATTACTGCTTGAAATCCCCATATTTCAATAGGACTACCATTCATAATACCCATATATTATGGGAAATCCAATTAGATTTAATAATTTATTTGCTGTGGACTTCTATGAATTTTTCAAAGCTTCTGTCATAGCTTTTTTCTGCATCATCAGGAAAACAACAAGCTGGAAGCTGATTATTCTTTAGATGGTATTGTAAACATTCACAGCATTTACCTTTTCTTGGACATCCTGGATAAGAACAGTTGCAAAATTCCATGTTTTTTTGTGTATCGCATTTCATAAGATATTTAGAAGACTAAGGGTTTTAAAAACTTTTTCTTATATTATTTTGAAAGATTTTCGAATCAAATAGGAATACATAAATAGTTGTATTAAGTATTAAATATTTCATGAATAGAATTTATGTTCCCAGTGATTCAATTGATAAATTATTTGAATATTTTGAAAATAAAAATATTAAGTTGACAACAGACACAGGAGAGAGTACTGATTTTCATAAAGCCAGAGAAGCGCACTTTAACAGAGGTAATCTTGACTTGGCTTTACTCTACCCTACATTAGGAAGACCTCAAGATTATCTAGTCTTAGGTGAAAAAGGAGATTATGAATGTGTTCTTAAGGATATTAGTGCCTTGGTTCAATAAATTTTTTAACATATTCCAAAAAGAATATATATTATTCCTGTTTTCTAATTAATATGATTACTGATTTAAAGGAAATTAAGAAACTTCGAAGAAAGCTTGGTTTGACTCAATCACAACTATCAAAGCAAGCTGGAGTATCCCAAAGCTTGATTGCTAAGATAGAATCAGGTAAAATTCAGCCTACTTTTCAGAATGTAACAAAGATCTCATATGCACTTGATTTAGCTGGAGAAGAAGTTGTAAAGCTTGAAGACATTATGGTTAAAACAGTAATTTCATGCAAGTTTAATGAGCCTGTTTCAGATATAATTAAGGTTATGAGGAAACATGGTATATCTCAGTTGCCAGTTTACAAGAATAATAAGATTATTGGACTGATTTCAGAGTCTACTATTCTTGATAAAGTTGTTGAGAATATATCCAACTTAAAGGCAATAGATGTTATGGTTGAAGCTCCACCTATTGTTAATTATAAAACACAGATTAAAGTTGTTTCTCAGTTATTAAAGAATTTCTCAATAGTTTTGGTTTCTAAGAGAGGAGAAATTGTTGGTTTAGTTTCAAAGTATGATATTATTGGAGTTGCATCAGCTTAGATACTCTGCCAAAGTTATATATTTTGTCACCTATTACATAGACTCTGAATTTATCAAAGCTGTTAATAAATGGTGTTATTGGTTTTGTTTGCAGTATGTCTGTTCCAAGTGATACAAAATTAGTTGATGGCAGAACAATAAGTTTTTTGTTTTTGTACTTTCCAACTAGAAAACATTTGAATAACTCAGATCTTGTTCCTTCTCTTATGCTTATTGCAGGATGCTGGTGACCAATTATTATTGTATTAATCGTATTAAGATCAAGTTCGGGAATTTTATTTCCGTGTGTTATTAGTATGTCATCAATTATTAAGTTATCAACAACCTCAACATTTCTTTTTTTAGCAATTGGTCCTAAGATTGTGTCATGATTACCTTTTACTAAAACAACTTTTTGTGAGTTCTGTAACATAAGATCAAGTATTTTTAATGTGTCTCTCCATTCTTGTTCTGATATCTTTCCAAATTCATGTTTTAGGTCACCATTGACAATTATTGTTTCGGGATTTGTTTGTTTGAATATTTTTGTCAGATGTTTGAATAGATCCTTTAGTTGGAATCTTGGCACAAGAATACCTTCTTTGTTTAGTGCTTCTTCATAACCAATGTGAAGATCTGCAAGGACTAGTGTCTTATGTTTTATTAAATGAACAGCTGTTCCCACTAATTCTATGCCTTCTTTTAGTTTCATTTGTATAAGTGATTTGACTTTATATTAAATTATTTTCATTTTTGCAGTTCATCCAACGATATGCCCGACGTGACTGACTAACTGTTCGGCTTAACAACCACAGGAAACAAAGCCTTTACTCCCAAGACAAGGTGGGCAACAAGTTAAATTCTTCACGAGGAATTGATTTGATGGAAGTTCTGCAAGAATGATAATTAAAACCAAACTAAGAGTAAATTTACTTAGGTATTATACCAAATCTTTCAAGTGAAAACCAAATAGAAGTTCCAAGCATGAACAAAACTAAGAAACCAATCTTGAATGTAAATGCATGATGAAATATCCAAACACCAAGGAGCTTTACACCTAAGTAGATTAATACAATATCTTTGACTAATCCTCTAATTCCCATTTTTTATTCCTCTAGCTAATTCAAGTAAGATTTCAGCTGGATCTTCAGCTTTAACTACATGTGATGCAACTAGTACTCCAACTGCTCCAAGTTTTATTGCTACGGCAACATCTTTACAATCTTTAACACCTGCACCACATAAAACTGGAACCGAATTGACTGAGTTTACTTTGTCTATTGTGTCTGTGATCATCTCAGGCTTTGCTGTACTTACACTTATTTCTCCACCTATTAATTCAGGTGGTTCTATTGCAATGTAATCTGGAGAAAATTCAGCTACTTTTGCTGCAAGTTCTGGTGATGGCGTGCAAACAATAGTTGTTAATCCAACTTGTTTTGCTCTTTTTATTGCCTCGCTTATCATAACAACATCAGTTCGATCTTCTGAATGATTTATCAAAGTTCCAGATGCCCCATTTTGTTTTAGGGCTTCTGCTAAATTATGACCTGTGTGTGCACCAAATTGTGTTGGATCAAGATGTTCAGAGAAAACCGGAATAGAAACATTTGATGATATGTTTTTTATTTCAACTTCTTGTACTGTAACAATAATCTTGGTGTTTGTGTTATTTGCCACTTCTTCACAGATTTTAGCTAATTTAACACCTTCTTCTCCTATTGTGTGTTTGTAGGTTTTGAAATTTATGATTATTATTGGTTTCATAATCTGATTAATCTAAAAGGGGTATTTATATTTTATTGATTACACTGATATATTTTATTATACATATCAACATCCCCATGGAATATTTTATGTAGTTTTTCTTTACATTTATCCAATAATACCCAATCATATTCTGAGTGTTCAATACTCAAAGTGATTTTTGTTGTTATTGGTTTAGCAAAAAATATTATTAGTGTTACAATGTTTCCATCAGAATGAGTAAAATGATGTACATTGATTGGGTGTATGATATCAACACCTATACCCATCTCTTCCATTATTTCTCTTTTTAGTCCTTCAAATGGATTCTCACCTGGATCAAGTCTTCCACCAGGAAGCTCCCAAATATTGGATTCATGAACTTCATCTGGAGCTCTTTTAATAATTAGGAGTTTATTTTTATCAATAATTAGTGCCTTTGCAGCAAGGTTTGAGTTTACCATATGAAATGTTTTTAATTTTCTGCTTAATAAATTTGTGATAGATTGTTTTATTAATTCTATAAGTTTAAATAAATTCTTAGATTTATATTGTATATATTTTATATATCGAAAAGTTTAAATAGGTGTTATCGATAATATATTTTACTTAGGAGGAAAAAAATGAGTGGTTTCTTTTCAAAAGTAAAAAAAGGGATGGGGATGGGTGCTGAACCCGATGTATTTGAAGATGCAGAGAAAGAATATGTAGAGATTGAAACAGATGTTTCAGAGGAAAAAGCCCAAATTACTGTAAGACCGTATAATATTGAAGATTTTTCTGATATCAAAGATATTCTTAAAGGATTAAGAGAAGGATATACAATTGCTCTTGTTAATATCAAACCAATTAAAGAAAAAGATGTTATTGAATTAAAAAGGTCAATTAACAAATTAAAAAAGACTTGCGATGCAATTGATGGAGATATTGCTGGCTTTGGTGATGATTATATTGTTTGTACACCAAGTTTTGCTAAGATTTATCGGGCACCTAAGGTTAAGAAAGCAGATTAAATTTGCTTATCTATTTTTTTTGCAACTTCTTTTAGATCATTTAGTGTTCTATCCATGTCTTTTTGGATTTCTTCAACCAAAGTTTCAAGTTTTGCAACTCTAAGAATGTATTTATTCTTATCATGTATTACGTATCCTGCTTGGATTAGCCTTGCAAGGTGATGCACAACTGTTCCTCTACTCAAACTTGCTTTAGCTGCTAATTCATCAGATGTTAATGCAATTCCTTTTTTTGAGCTTTTTAATAGCTCAACAAATATTCTATAACAAGATCTGTCTTTGTCTCGTAGGCTAAATAATCCTAATGATTGACCTAGCCATTGCAGCTTTTGATTAAGATCTTCTTGAACTGGCTTTCTTTGCCGGATTATGGTGATTTTTTGATGATGAATGATCATAAAATTACTGAAAATCTTTGTTGTTTATAAACTTTATCCGAAAGATTTAAATAGATGTAGTTAATTCTAGATTGTCTGTGTTGATTTAAGATCAACATACATTAAGTAATTTAGTAAATAAAAAATCAATTTGAACACAAAAGAAAGATTGAAATAGAATAATGATTTGGTAAGAAAGCATGAAAGACAAAAAACACAGTGAAAAAGAGCTAGTGGAAAAGCAAAAAAAGATTGATGAGCTAACTGATACCACAAAAAGAGTTCAAGCTGAATTTGAAAATTATAAAAAAAGATCTGAGAAAGATCAACAGCAGTATATTGATATGGGTAAAATTGTGGTTTTAAGGAAAATTTTACCAGTATTAGATAGTTTTGAACAAGTTAAGGATGATCCAAAAATAGCCCCTTTGTATAATCAGCTGAACTCAGCTTTAACAAATATTGGAGTTGAGCCTATTGATATTGAAAATGAAGAGTTTAATCCACACATACATGAGTGTGTTTGTGAAGAAAAGTCTGACAAAGCAAAGGGTATGATCACAGAGGAGATTCAAAAAGGGTATAAAGTTAGTGAATATATTATTAGGCATTCAATTGTAAAAGTTAGTGGTGGAAAGAAAAAAGAGGAGAAAAAAGAAGATGATAATATCAAAACAAACACCTAAAAATGAGGTGCTCAAACTCGGGAGCCATTGCGAGAAGAGCAACCACTGCTGTTCGTATACATCTGGTTTTTTGGCTAAGGATGACCTTTCAAGAATTGCAAAATTTCTTGGAATGAGCAAGCAGCAGGTAATGGATAATTACCTTGAAGAAGTTGAAATGTTTAATAAAAAAGCATTAAGACCAAGAAGAGATATTCAAGATAAACCTTATGGTCCTTGTGTTTTTTTGGAAGAAAAGGGATGTAAGATACATGAGGTTAAACCTTTGCATTGCAAGGTTTTTACTTGCAAACCTTTTGGTTTTCAACTTACTCAATGGTTTTATCTAAATTATCTTGTGGATCCAGAAGATCCGGAGGCCATCAGACAGTATGCACAGTTTTTGCATGCCAATGATCCAATTCCAGGTGGGAATTTGGAAGAGTTAGTACCTAATAAAAAGAAATTGAAGAAAATACTTGGTTATGAAATATTAAAGAGGGAAGAAGATGATGGAAAAACAAAAAAGCATGTTCCTAAAGGCTAGTGCCATTTTAAAATACTTACTTGGAACTGATGATGAGATTGAAACATTAATTATGTGTAAACCTGCTAATGTTGAATTAGTTTGTTATGATCAAAGCTTGTATGAGGCACTTGGTTCATTGGAAAATCAAGAGGAGTTTAATTTTAGAAAGTTGGTTAAGTTCCTTGAATCAGTTGATGTTGTTTCATTTAAGAAGAATTTACAAAAAGATAAACCTTTGCTCACAGATAAGAGGGTTAGTGAGTTAAGAGAAAATTTAGTAAAAAAATAAGTGGGGGATAATATGAAAGTGATTGTTTTGTTTGAGGGTATTCATGATCATGTAGGTCCAAAACCCGGAACAAAGGTTGTAGATCAGGTAATAAAGATTAGATCATCGTCAATCTTACTTAAGGGAGAGAAAACAATATTAGTTGATTCAAGTCATTTTAAGTTTGAAAAAGAATTACTTGATGCTCTTAAACAAAATGGGGTGGAGCCTGAAGATGTTGACTATTTGATTAATACTCATACTCACAGAGATCATATTTCAAATAATCATTTGTTTAAGAATGCTGCTCCTTTGATTCACCATCTTGGAATTTGGTATCCTGATGGTAGGATAGAGGCTTATGAAAAATCTGCTGATATGGATATTCCGGGGATTAAGTTAATGGAGACTCCTGGACACACTGCAGATAGTATATCTGTTATTGTTGAATCCAAAGGGAAAACTTTTGTGTTGTGTGGAGATGCTGTTAGAGAAGATGTAATTAGAAGATTCACTCCAGTTGGTTATGCAACAAGACCTGAATATAAAGATAGCGCTAAAATGATTTTCAAGATTGCTGATGTTATTGTACCAGGTCATGGTCAGGTTATCAAAGAGGATAAACTTGAAGAATTAAAAAAAATAGTTGATAATTGGAAATAGAATAAAATTATGTTATGTGGAGGAAGAAAGAAAATGTCAAAGATCAATGAAAATCAAAGATTTTCAAGATTTTTGAATTCTCAGTTACATGAGAAGAGTTTTGAAGAAAATAACAATGGAGGTTATAGAGAATGTCAAAAATTATAGGAGTTGATTTAGGAACAAGTAATAGTGCTGCTGCTTATTTAGAGGCGGGTAAGCCAAAAATTATTCCAAGTGAAGAAGGTGTGACTTTGTATGGTAAAGCTTTTCCAAGTTGGGTTGCTTTTACTGATGATAAACAGATTTTGGTTGGGGAACCTGCTAAAAGACAAGCTGCTATGAATCCTGAGAGGACTATTACAGCTGCTAAAAGAAAGATGGGTACTAAGCATAAGTACAAGATTAATAGTAAGGATTATACTCCTCAGCAGATTTCTGCTTTTGTCTTGCAAAAAATTAAGAGAGATGCAGAAAAGTTTTTAGGAGAAAAAGTTGAGAAAGCTGTTATTACTGTACCTGCTTATTTTGATGATAATCAAAGACAGGCAACTAAAGATGCTGGTGCTATTGCAGGATTAGAAGTTGTTAGAATTATTAATGAACCTACTGCAGCTTCACTTGCATATGGTTTGGATAAGTCTGACAAAGAGCATACTATTTTAGTGTTTGATCTTGGAGGTGGTACTTTAGATGTTACCATCATGGAGTTTGGAGAGGGAGTGTTTGAAGTTAAGTCAACTAGTGGAGATACTAAACTTGGTGGAACTGATATGGATAAAGTATTGGTTGATCATATTGTTGCAGAGTTCAAGAAAAAGGAAGGTGTTGATTTAACAAAAGATGCTAAAGCTGTCCAAAGAGTTAGGGATGCTGCTGAGATCGCAAAGATTGAATTGAGTAGTGTTGTTGAAACAGAAATTAATTTGCCTTATGTAACAGCTGATCAAAATGGACCTAAGCATCTTGTAATGAAGATTAAGAGAGCAAAAGTTGAGGAATTAGTTGAACCTATTGTTAAGAGATGTAAAGCTCCAATGCAGCAAGCAATTGCTGATGCTAAACTTAAGCCTGAGGATATTCACAAAGTGATTTTAGTTGGTGGTCCAACAAGGATGCCAATTGTACAAAAGTTTGTTGAAGATCTTGTGGGAAAGAAAATTGAGAGAGGTATTGATGCCATGGAGTGTGTTGCACTAGGTGCAGCAATTCAAGGTGGAGTTTTAGCAGGAGATGTTAAAGATGTTTTACTGCTGGATGTTACTCCATTAAGTTTGGGTATTGAGACTTTAGGAGGAGTGTTTACAACTTTGATTGAGCGAAATACTACAATTCCAACAAAGAAGAGTAAGGTGTTTAGTACTGCATCTGATAACCAACCAGCTGTTACAATTAGAGTTGGTCAGGGAGAAAGACCAATGTTTATTGACAATAAAGTGCTGGGACAATTTGACTTGGTTGGTATTCCACCTGCTCCGCGAGGTATTCCGCAGATTGAAGTAACATTTGATATTGATGCATATGGTATTGTTCATGTAGGTGCAAAGGATCTTGGAACACAAAAAGAGCAGTCTA
>CAYQPU010000024.1:0-24840 GCA_964419615.1 uncultured Methanosarcinales archaeon
GACCTGATTCAAGACATCCAACTGTTTTGTGACTCAACTCCAAATTCATGTAGTAAATCAGGATGTGCATCTCACATTGAAATAGGGAGCATCACTGCTAAAACAGAAACAATAACAATATTTTCAGCACCAAGTATCAGTCAAGGTAAACTGCTGACTTGGACACAACACTGGAGTGTGCCATTTAGAGTAATGAATTTTGTATACCTGTCAAATCCTAGAACCAAGTTCGCATTTGTGGGTAATGATCCTTTACTACATCAACTATATGAAGAGATGCCAGCAAACACAGCGCAGGTTTCTGTTAGCACACCTGCAACAACCAATAATTATATTCTTAGATTAATCTATTTAAATGAAGATCCAACACTCCCAGCTGGTTTAACACATGCTCCAGATAAGGAAATAACAGCATTAAAAATAATTCCACTTGATGATTCTGATGGTTCAGAATATGGTGAAGTTGAGTTTTATAAAAAAGTAGGATCCTCAATGCAAAGCATTGGTAAATCCAAATATGTTGGAGAAAGTACACTATATGGAGCTATCTACAGCACAAATATTGAATCCTATAATTGTGGTCTTAGAAAAGCTCTTGTCAGATTACAAAAAATAGCTGAAATCTACAAACAAAAATCAATGGAATTAGGAAATCTGGACACAGGGTGTGATGAGTATGGATCAATGCTTTCCTTAATAAACAATATTTACTCAGTTGCAGATGACCTAAACATTGACCAAGCACAAATTATTTATGAAAATTCAAAATCACTAAAAGAAAAAAATCATGCATTAAAAATAAACTCCTGTCCAACACTATACTAAAATGAAGAACAAAAAAGCTCAAATCAAGATTTTTGAAACAATTGCTGTCCTAATTGTATTTTTCTTTATACTAAGTATTGGCATGATTTTTTATGCTAGAGAAATGGAAAAAAGCCAATTAACTGAATTAGAAGAAGGTTTTGAATTACAGGCTCTTGATGTAATACAACTAACAAGTAACCTTCCTGAACTTCAATGTAGCTCTGATAACATAATTATTGAAAATTGTTTTGATCTAGCTAAACTAAAGTCATTTGCACAAATATATCAAGGTCAAAATATACAGTATTACACCAATGTACTCGGAAAATCAAGGGTTGTGTTAAATGAAATATATCCTGGAAGTGACACCTGGACATTACATGATCAAAAACCATTAGATGACAAAAAGTGGAATACTATGCATAAGAGTCAAATTCCAATTTCAATATTAGATAATCTTGATGATGGTCAGTATAGGGCTGCAGTCTTGACAATTGAGGTGTACAGATGAAAAAGGCTCAAACCGAACTGATTGGTTTAGCAATAATCATTGTAATAATCACGCTTGCACTATTATTCTATTTAAGATTATCAAGCAACAACACTGAAGAACCAGTTAAAAATGACTTTATAACAACAAAGTTGGCTTCAAATCTACTGAGCGTTGTTTTAAGAACAACTGACGAATGTCAGGATTTGGAAATCAAAGAATTATTTCAAGCATGTGCTGAAGAAATCACTTCAATCCAATACTGTGACACAAATGATCCTTGTGAACGTGCAACATACCTAGTTAAAAATGAGATTTTTGCAGAAACTGTTGACACTTGGGGCATGCCTTATTTTTTTACAGCAAAATTAGGAGCAATTACAAAAATTGGACCTCTTGGAACAGCCTGTCCTGGACCAAAGCAAACAGAAATTTATCCTATACCAACAGATAGGGGACCAATGATGTTAAGGTTGGAAATATGCCAATCATAAACAATTCCACAAAAAAAACAATTGCAAACGAAGCAAAACTATGTAAATCATTGTTCTCAAAAGCAAGAGGATTGATGTTTTCTAAACCATATCCCTTAATAATGGAATTTAACAAAGAATCAATTATTCTTTTGCACATGCTGTTTGTGTTCTGGCCAATTGACATTTTGTTTCTTAACAAAAACAAAAAAGTTGTGGGTCTTGTAAAGAACGCAAAACCATTCCAATTGCAAATTAAATCAAAGAAACCTGCAATGTATGTAGTTGAACTTCCAGCAGGAACAGTCAAAAAAACAAAAACAAAAATCAACCATAATATATCATTTTAAGAAAAGTATTTAAATCAATATTTCAGAGGATACACCATGTATGGATTTTATAACTTAATAGACAAAATAAAAAAGTATGCAAAATTTAGTCCAAAGGAGCTAAAGAGCCTGATTATTGCAATTCTTATTCTAGGCTTTATTGTTGGTTTTAATGATGGCAGATCTGAATTTGAGATCTTTCCTTGGTTATTGAATCTTTTTAATAGCACGTTAATTGTTGCTTTGGCTGTTTTAGTAAGAGAATTTGTAAGAAGAGCACATGCCCTGCACTTTGGCCATAAAGTTGAATTTCAAATCTGGTTATTTGGGTTGGGATTCGGATTAATAACAGCAGTAGTATCATATGGAAAAATTCCATTGTTAGTTTATGGTGGTATGATGGCAAGCATCCTCCCAGCACACAGAATTGGTTTTTTTAGATATAGGTTAAGTTATAATGATCTTGCTGGAGTTGCATTCACAGCCAATTTCTCAAGTCTTGTTTTGGCATTATTGTTTAAGATTTTCACATTCTTACCAAATCCATTAATCCATAAAGCAATGACAATAAATTTGATATTCGCATGTGTTAACATGATTCCCATCCCACCTTTAGATGGGGCAACAATAATTTATGCAAACAGAATGGGATATGTCTTTGCTTTAGTTCTAATCCTATCAGGCTCTGCCTTGCTTTACTATGGATCACTCTTATCTGCGGTAATAGGAGCACCAATTATAGCTTTAGTAACTGCATTTATCTACACCTGGAGATTTGAAATATGAACAAAAAAGCAAACCTTGCTCACAATTGGGTTGAATACTTTTTTTTAGGTTTGGGTATTGTCGGGTTTATAATTGCAGTTAGAGCCAAAACTCCATTCTTAAATTATCTAACAATTATAATATGTGGTCTTCTTGGAGGAAGATTTATTTATAAACTCAGAAACAGTCTTAGACTAACTCTTTACCTTTTATTTATGGGGTTCTTAGTAGGCTACATTCTTGGAAGCACACAAGCATCAAGAAAACTTGTACTAATCTTCTTTGTTGTAAGCTGCTTTGTAAGCTATTACTCTCACATAAAGGACTATATTAAGGTTTAGAAAGCTTTTTAATTCTATAATCATACCTATAAACTAATGCTTTTACAGAAAATTAAACTTAATAATATACGAAGCTATATAGATGAAACAATAACTTTCCCAGACAGATCTGTCTTGTTAGCAGGAGATATTGGCTGTGGAAAAAGTTCCATATTGCTAGCAATAGAATTTGCTCTATTTGGTATTGCCAGAGGAGTTTTGTCAGGTGGCTCCTTATTAAGAGTTGGAGCAGATCAAGGTTCTGTTGAACTATACTTTAAATCTGATGATAATGAATATGTAATCAAACGAACTCTTAAAAAAGTCAAGCAAGATGTCAGACAAAAATCAGGTTACATATTAATCAATGGACAAAAACAAGAATTAACACCAATTGAGCTAAAAAGCAAGATATTAGAAATACTTGGATATCCTCCAAACTTATTAACAAAATCTAAATCCTTGATCTTTAGATATACAGTGTATACCCCTCAAGAAGAAATGAAACGTATTCTAATGGAATTTTCAGAATATCGACTTGATACACTTCGAAAGTTATTTCAAATTGACAAATATAAACAAATTCGAGAAAATACTCACATCATAATCACAACACTTAAACAAAAACTTAACATTTTAAAAGGTCAAATTCAGGACCTTGGAGAAAAGAAAGAACAGTTCCAGGAAAAAAAGAAACAAGCAATATCAACCAAGGAAAATCTTTCACCAATATCATCACAACTCAATTTTATCAGTAAAGAACTTGATGAAAAAAAGAAACAAGTACAACTACTTGAACAATCAATAAAAAAAGCAAGTGAGATCAGACAAAAAGTAGATGTTTTAAATGTAAAATTACATGAAAAAATTTCGAGGCGAACTGAAAATAATAACAAAATTCAAAGTATTCAAGATTACCTGGCAAAAGCACTAGATCAGATCAGTAATATCTCCGCAGATAAACTAATTGACTTTGATGAATTAAGCAAACAACAAACACTAATCCAAGACACAATTAATACATCTATAAGGAAAGAAACAGAACTACATCAATTAATAAAAAGAGAAAAAGAGAAAATAACAGAAGCAGAGGAATCGTTCGTAAATATAACAAAGCTTGACAAGTGTCCAACTTGTAAGCAGGATGTTCCAGAAAACCACATCCAACATATTTTGGAAAACAAAGCTCTGTTAACAAAGAAATCAACAGAGCAAATACAAGTATTAACTAATGAGTTTGATACTGTTAAGAAAAAACATGTTGAATTAAAGAAGAGCAGGGAGGAAGTCCTAAGCTCCACAAAAAATGCAAGAAAGAATAATGAACATTTTAAGGAAAAACAAAACCTCCAAAAAATTTATAGTGAAAAAGTAAAAGAACAAGAAAAAATCAAGCAAAACCAATCTGACTTAAAAACTCAAATCGGAAATATAAATTCTGAAAAACTAAATCTAAATGAACAATTAAAGGAATTTGAAAAATCTGAGAGTGAATTAGAAAAAGCAAAGCAAGCACTTGAAAACCAGTTTGAAAAAGAAAAACAACTAAGTTTGGAAAAAACAAAAATTGAAACTGAATTAAACAGCATAATTAAAGAGCTTCAAAATCTGGCAAATGAACTTGACAAGAAAAAAGCTGCAAAAGAAACTCAAGAAAACATTAAGCAAAAACTACACTGGATACAGGAGCTATTTGTTAACCTCATGGTTGAAATGGAACAGCACGTGATGTTAAGAGTATATAATGAATTCAATGAAATATTTCAGCAATTCTTTCAAATCCTAATAGGAGATCAGATTATAGTAAGACTGGATGAAGAATTCAATCCAATTATTCAACAAGAAGGATATGATATTGAATATGAAGATCTAAGCGGCGGAGAAAAAACCAGCCTTGCTCTTGCATACAGATTAGCACTAAACAAAGTAATAAATGACTTGATTCAAAACATCAAAACAAAAGAACTCATAATCTTAGATGAACCAACAGATGGCTTTTCATCTCACCAGCTGGACAAAATAAGAGATGTACTAGATCTACTTGGTTGCAAACAAACAATAATTGTTAGCCATGAAACAAAAATAGAAAGCTTTGTAGATAACATAATCAGAATAGAAAAACATAGTGGTGTGAGCACTGTAAGTTATGTCTAAAAAGGGTTAAAATGGCTAAACAGCCATTTCAATTGCCCTTAATAATACCTGGGTTGAAAATACCTTAATTTTCATTTTTATCCTAATCTTCTCCACAACATCCCATGTCACTCACCTCAAATCTGATAAATCATATATGGCTTATTAGGATATTGTCTAAGTATTAAACAATATATTTAAAAACAAAATAATCTGTAAAATGGTTAAGGTGATATAAATGGGTAATATTGTAATAGCTCCAGTTGGTTCAAATGTTGAAGCTGTATTTGTGGGAATAAGAGAGTTTCCTACTGAAAAAGTCATTTTAATAGCTACTTCAGATAGAATGGAACTAGCAGAAAAAACAAAAAAAGAGCTTGATAGATTTAAGATTCCAACTGAAATAAGAGAAATCAAAGGAGATGTTTGGGAAGGAACATTCCAAGCAGTAGCAGACATCAAGTTCATTGAAAAAGGCAAAGAAATAATTGTCAACCCATCAACAGGTGATTCTGGTGGAGCAGGTTGTGCAGCATGTTCAGCAGCTTTTGTAAATGGACTAAAAGCAATATCTGTTAGTAATAACAAAACCACAATGCTTCCAATAATGAAATTTAATTATTACTCCTTAATCTCAGACAAAAAAAAGGAAATAATGCAATTTCTGCATAAGGAAAAAGATTGTTGCAGCTCACTTGAAATGCTAAGCAAACGAACAGGAATGAGTCTACCATTAATTTCCTACCATGTAAATGGAAATCTTAAATCCAAAGGCCTAAAAGACATGGGATTAATTGAAACAACAGAAAACAAAGGAAGAGTTAGTGTTAATTTAACCGTACTTGGAAGATTACTTGTAAAAGGGTATGTGGATTCAGAATAATATTCATTTGTAAAGCTCTGCAGCTAATTCATCCCATTTGGCAATCATAGCTTCACGACCAATTTGCTCCATCTTAGCAAAATGTTCTTTAAATGGAACCCAGGGGGGATCTTCACTTTCAAATTCTAATGCAGCATAATTTTCAGTAAACTTTCTATAGTTTTCAAAAACTTGGTTAAAGTCTTCAATTGTTGGATAGTGCTTTCTTACTGCTTCCTTAAAATCCTTGGTTTCACATCTAATTAAAGTTTGATAAAAACCCAGTAAATCCTTAGTTGCCAAATGTGCAAGAGTTCTAACCTCCTTTGGGACATCAGAACCTAATGTTTCTAAGGAACTAATAATTCGGCTCGCTTTATATTGAGCAATATCCCTTGTTGGCTCAATTGATAAAAGATCAGCTTGTCTCACCAGATAATTCTCAATACTATCTTCACAAGCTTTACTAAAACCATACACTTTTTCCAAAATTACATTAAGAAATCTCTCCAAAGCAGAATCTTTACAAATAGCATCTACTGACGCTTGGTACAGTTGTCTATTCCAATCATTATTCACTTCAATTATTGCCGCTGCATCCATTATAAATGCAGGATAACCTAAAAAGTTATATAAATCTTACTAAGAATAATTAAAAAAATGCTTTAAGGTTCTCTGATAATAAAATCAGAAGCAGCAGCATAATGCCTTAAATATTCTTTATATAAATCTTCAAGTTCTGGTTTTGCTACCACATGATCTAAATCAACAATAGGATATTTGTGTTTTTTGTCAGGTAATGGGGCAGAAAAAGTTGTTCTATTTAGTGGTCTATCTCTGGCAAATGCATAAAAAAAATTGTCAGCATCATTTACAAAGACTTTTTCTAGCAACTCTGACTCAATATTATTTTGGTGTGCACCACCAATACTATAAATACCACCTTGGGAAAAATCCTCACTTATAATACCAAGCTTTCCCTCCAAAATTGCATAAATAGAGCACAAATCTACTTGACCTTTACTAATCTCATAAAGTAATCTCATTTTGGCTAGAATTCCTGGAAAACTTCCACCCACATGATATTCATGTAGATCTAACCCAACAGCAATATCTCCAAAAAACCCAACCGGATAATATATTTTGTCTTCTGGGTTTTGTAAACCCACAGATCTAGCTGTCTCAAATAATAGTTTAACAAGAGGTTTATCTTGCTGGAGCTGTGCATGAATCTCTCCATATTTATCATCAAAGCTTTGCATAGGATATGGAGGTACGATTTAATTTATAATGATTATGTCAATTATAGATTCCCTCTTATCTTCTCTGCCTTTAAAATCCTCTCAATTGCTTTAATATAAGCAGCATTCCTCATATGGGTATTATACTTTTCTGTAGTTGCATACACTTCTTTAAAAGAATTAATCATTATCTCCTCAAGTTTTTCCAAAACCTCAGCTTCTTTCCAATAATAACCATAGAGATTCTGAACCCACTCAAAATAACTGACAGTGACTCCTCCCGCGTTAGCCAGAATATCAGGTACAACAACTGTACCTTTATCAAACAAAATCTCATCAGCTTCTGGTGTAGTTGGACCATTAGCAAGCTCTAACACAATATTTGCTTTGATCTTACTAGCGTTCTTTTTCGTGATCTGATTTTCAAGAGCAGCTGGAACTAAAACATCAACATCTAGCAATAAAAGAGCTTCATTTGATACTTTCTCAGCATCATATTCTGTAACAGTCCCTTTTGTTGATTTAATCTCAATTAATTGTTTGACATCTAGACCATTTTTATCATAAACTCCACCTTTGGAATCACTCACAGCAACAATCTCATAACCCCACTCATCTAATATCTTCGCAATATTCATACCTGCATTACCAAAACCTTGGATTGCAACTCTAATCTTTTTTGGATCCTCCTCGCGGATTTTAACTAATTCTCTTAAAACATAAGCTCCACCCATAGATGTAGAATAACTCCTTCCCTGGGAACCACCAAGTTCAATAGGTTTTCCTGTGATCACTCCAGGAGCTTTTTTACCTTTGATTTTTTCAAACTCATCCATCATCCAGGCCATAATCTGAGGATTAGTATAAACATCAGGAGCAGGAATATCCTTCATAGGTCCAATATGTTCATGAACATTTTGAACAAAACCTCTACTTAATCTCTCAATCTCTTTATCAGAAAGCTCTTTTGGGTTAACAGTCACACCACCCTTTGCACCACCAAATGGAAGATTCACAACCCCGCACTTTAAAGCCATCCAAAAAGCCAAGCTCTTAACCTCACCTAAAGTAACTTGAGGATGATATCTAATTCCACCTTTAGTTGGACCACGAGCATCATTATACTGCACTCTATAACCTTTAAACTGTTTCTTAGAACCATCATCCATCTTAACCTTAATGTCAAAATCAAGAACTCTCTTTGGAGTCTTTAGAATCTTTATCTCTTTATCCTCAAGCTTTATAATCTTTGAAATAGTATCAATTTGTTCTAAAACATTATCAAAAACATCCATTAAAATCACCTTTAAGAATTTAAATTAATATTTATTTTTATAACTTTGGTTTAATGTAATAACAAGATCTCATTTATGTTTGAATTTTTTGTAAATCAGAACAGAACTAATAATCACAAACACACCACAAATCCACTGTGTTGCAGTCAAACCAAAATACCTTGGATCAATCCTAATAAAATCAATCAAAAATCTACCAATTCCATATAATAACAAATAAGAATGAAAAACAAAACCTTTATACACTTTCTTTTTCTCAAAAGTGCTTAAGACAAAAAACAAACCAATCAAATATATGGCAGAATACCAAGCTGAAACATGCCTGCAAGCACCCTCAATATCATAACACCAAGGAACATTGGTAATCTTTCCAACGTGCCCGCCATCACCCAAAACACATCCAATCCTTCCAAAAGCATGTCCGAGTGCAAGTAATGGAGCAATTTTATCAGCAAACTTCCAAAAATCAAGATCATTTTTCTTAACATAAAAATAAATTCCAATAACAGCCGAAATAAAGCCCCCAATCCAAACTAAACCTCCACTAAAAAAATCAAAAACATTGACAAGATTATTTGGAAAAAACTCATTAATGTTTACAAGCACATAAGAAATTCTTGATCCAATAATCCCAACAACGATCGCAATAATTCCAATATTATTAACATGTTCTTTATTCTGCTTACCTTTAAACTTTTTTTGAATCAGAGAAATAGTAATGAGAAAACCCAGGGCAACCATTAAGCCATAACTTTGGATGGTTATTGGTCCAAGTTTCCATGAAAAAAAAGAATTGTAGGGAAGCATTATCCCTCATCTTTTTTCTTTTTACAACATCCGCACATTTTCTCACCTCCTAACACTGTCCTGAAGGAACTTGTTCTTGAGTATTCTCTAAAACAGTCAAACACTCTTTTGGTGCCTCATCAAAAGCATCACATACAGCTTTTTTGTATCCGTCTGTATTTGTTCCACCAGGGAGTCTTACCCCATCAACAAAAACAGTTGGAGAACCTGTAACACCAAATAGTTCAGTCATCTTATATTCATCTGCAACATAGCTCAAACCATCATTCTTCTCACATTCGCTGATCTTTTGTACATTAAGATCTAGATCTTCAGCAACAGCAGTCCAGCATGTATCAGCATTATTTGAGTTACACTTCTTGTTCATCGCAGTTGAGAACTCAAAAAAAGCCCCAGCACCGAACAATTGGAAAGCGCAATCCTCTCTAACATTTTGGTTTAATTCCTGAATACCATGCATAGAACAATACTTGCCATCAGCAACACAATACTGTGGAGATCCACCTTGGTAGTTTGAATAAATAACAAACCTTGGATTAAAATCTGCCTTATCTCCAAGCAAATCATAAACTGGTGAAAGGGCCTCCTCTGCCTGATTACCATATGGACAATAGCTCATCACAAAAAAATCAACTTGAGGCCTATTATCATTTAAGACAATACCTCTTTCAGCAAGAAATTTTGCTCGAAGCTCTTCATCAACAAAATGGTTTGCACCAGTTGAACTATCCTTTATTCTAAATAATCCATCAACAGTCTCAAAAGCACCTCGAACATTTGGTTGATTCTCCCAGGTATTAGTTTCAATTAATTCAGAATCAAAAATATAAGCTGGCACATAAACCAATCCCATCTTGTCAACTAGCTCTTGTCCTTGCTCACTGCTAACCTCAACCTCATGTACAACAGCACCAGGGAAAAGTTGCTTTGAAATACCTATAATTCGTGAAGTATCACAGGAGGTACATGTCTTATCATTAACAACATACATATCAACTTCAACAGGATCCACATATGAGCACTCAGCATTTTTCTCATTAGGATTGAGACATTTTGGAATCATACCTTCTTTTTGAGGACAATCTGCATCCTGAGTACAAATAGGTATATCTTTACAAGCTGAATGACTTGGAATCCTTGCACAAATAACTCTCTTAAAGGACAATGCATCTCTTCCACCAGAATATGGTTCACCTTCTAAAAACATTGTTGGAGAAGCACTAGCTCCTGCTGCATTAGCCTTTAATATTGATGCACTCAACAATTCCTTACCTTCATCTCCATTATAGCATCGTTCAATTGCATTTGTATTAATTCCTGCACCATGTGCACACACATTCCAATTATCTGGAATCTCTCTATAATTTTCATTCATACAAACAACCATATCCATATACTTTTTAGGAGCATATTTCATAGCACATAACTGCACAATATTACCTTTTACTTCTGGCTCACCATGAAGGCTCTTAAAATTACCTCCACCTAAATCTTGCGCAATAAAGTTAATACTTAGATCAATAGCATCTCCCATTTCATCAAGAACAGGCTTAATGCCATCTTCAACCTGAGTACCATACGGACATTGACTCATAACATAAAATTCTAGTTTTACACTCTCTTGATTTTTTGTTGAAAGAGCAATTAGCAAAATTACAGCAAACACAAGTCCAAATCCTAAAGATTTCTTGATTGTCTCCTTCTTAACACTCATAATCAAGTCATCTTTTTTAGGTTTCTTCTTAGAATGTTTAACTGGACCTTTTTTAGTAGTCCTTGCCTTTGGTTTTGTTGGTTTCTTAACAGTTTTAGTTTGCTTTTTTTTAGTTTTCTTTTTAATTGGTTTCTTTGTCATTTATACCACCCTTAATATGTTCTTGGAGGCATCCGGTTTACTTCAACAGTAGCTCGGTTAGCCCTATACATTCTTTCTAAATTTGATAATTTCTGGTTTATATTCTCAATCTCAGCTCTTAATGCATCAAGCTTACTTGATATAACCTCGATTTCCTTTGAAATTGTATAAGTGTCAGTATTATATTGTTGTGGAGCAGAAGGCTGTTGTACAACCTGTTGTGGTTGCCTTGGAGGCATTGTAGTCTGAAACTGTGAATATGAGTTAGTTGGTTGTTGCACTGCTGGTTGACTTGGAGGCATTGGCGCGCTTGGAGTCCCAGGCATATCAAGTCCCAAATTTGGATCTAATCCCATATCTGGTTGTGGCACAGATGCATTTGAAGGCTCAGGCAATGCAAATTCATCATTTTTTTTCCAGAACATTAATTTCTCAAACATATACTCCAAGTTTACAGCTCTAAATTTATAAATGTTACTATAAATATAAACTTTCAGTATTACTCTTCACATCAACTTTTGCATATTCTAATCTCTCAAATGAAAAAATTTATATATAACACAAATAAGATTAAATCAAAAAGAGGAAAGATGTTAGAAGGAGCAGTTCTGGGCCCGGCAATTATTATGGGATTAGTTATAGGTTTAATTGAAATTCTATTTGTACATGCAGATGAAGGTGCAATGGGTGTAACCTGGATATCTCATGCTCTTCATGCTCTTCCCTTTACTGTTTTGTTTGTATTTGTTAGCATGAACATTAGCTTTGTTCTAGGATTACTAAACTTAGGCATAACAGAAAGTCCAGTAGTAGTCATAATTATTAGAGTGGTAATTGCAATAATAGCAATGATAAAAATAGCAGGAGCAGCAGCAATAGCACCTGGTGCAAGAGGTGTTGGAGAAAAAATACCACATACTCTAATTATTGGAGCTTTAATATTTGCAGCACCATATATCTGGGAATATGCTCTTGTGGGAATATTAGGTTCACTACTTCCTTTTTAATTAATTATTAACATTAATTCTCTTCAGCTTTTTTCTGAGGAAAGGGTCTTTTAACAGTCATTGGTAGTGAGCCTTTTTCAAACTCGATTTTTGCAATCTCAATGGGATTGTAATTTAATTCCACAAGCTTACTCTTTGGTATTTTAACCATAAATGGTGCACCCATTGCAATCTGTAAAGCTCTTGAACCAAGCATTCTTGCCTTTTCAAATTTGGTATATTCTTCCATTTTACTTCACCAACTTCCGGATTTCCTCAGCTTTTTTTATGCCAAGGTCTACCATTTTATCAATATCATCCATTGATAATGCAAAATCTCCTCCCTTTTGTAATGCACAAATGCTCCCATCCTCAAGTGTTGTAACTGTTAGTCTTGCATCAAGTGCTTTTTCTTCATCAACAGTTGGATCAACAATAAAATGTTCTCCAATTTTTAACACTGTAACAGACACAGGTATTCTATCAAGCTCTAAACTTTTTTTAGTCTTTTTCTTATAATCAATAATACCGTCTTTAACTTCAGGGTACTTTGAATTTTTCAAAGCTGCTAGTGCAGCAAGAGCAGCAGCATCTTTAATATTACCCTCATCATTCACAGTTACAACATCAATACAAACTAGCCAACAGCTCTCTCCTTTGTCAATGCACAATTTCTTTAAATCAATTGCTTTGCTTTCTCTGATACCTCTATCAACCACTCTGGCAATTTCAATACTATCAATTCCAGGTGGTCCTGATTCAAACTCAGGACTTGCCATTGGTAATAATTCAGCGTTTGTAATAATAACACCATCTTCTGGCCTATCAGGATAAGGTTTATCCAATGATAATTTGATACCTGCTAAAACAACTGTTCCACCAATACTAACTTTTGCAGAACCTTCTGCAGTTTTAACAATATCCTGTTCAATCTTAACCTCTCTAAATTCCTCGTTCTTTCTTCCATCAAATCTCATGCCTTTATCTAAGACACTAATCATGTGTGCTTTTAGATCTTCATTCATTATGATCACCTGTGTATTTTTCCTTTAATGCTTTCTTTTGAATCTCATAAATCTTTTCAGCAGCTTTTAATCCCAGCGTCATTGCAGACTTAAGGTCATCTCTTGTTACAATCCCATCCATCTGTAGCAAAGAGATCTTTCCAGTAGATGGAATAATTGCTAATGGAATATCAGCAACCTCTCCTTCAAAAGCCTCTTCTAAGTAATCAGGATCAATAATAACCATGTTATCCACTTTTCCTGCCGCCAAAGCCACAACAAGATCTTTCATTGCAATACCTGCATCAGCCAAAGCCATTGAGGCTGCACAAATCCCAGCACATCTTGACCCTGCATCTGTTTCAGGAAGACTGATAAAAACATCAACCACTGAATTAGGGTAATCACTAAGATCAACAACAGGTAATAATGCTTTTTGAGTAACCAATGAAATCTCTTTTGATCTTCTGCTTGGTCCTGGTCTTACTCTATTTCCCATGCCTGAGAAAGGCATCATGCTATATGTACATCTAAGTAATCCTTTTTTTGGATCTTGTAAAAACTTTGGATGCAATTCTCTTGGACCATATACTGCAGCATAAGCAGCAGTATTTCCAATCTTAAAATAAGCAGATCCATCAGCTCTTTCGATAACTCCTGCTTTTGCAATAATAGGTCTTAACTCATCAGGTTTTCTTCCGTCTAATCTTTTATCATATACCATCATTGATCACTTCCTAAAAATTCATTAATCTTGTCAGTAAGACCATTTACATGTGATTTTTTTTCTATCATCTTAATGGCCCTAACTGCTTTAAGTTCATCTTGTGGTTCTCCTTTTATCCAGACAAAACCATTTTGACCAACAATCACATTGCATTTTGTGGCCTCTTTGATCATGCTAATCATGGAACCTTTTTTGCCAATCACTCTAGGCACCTTACTGCAATTAATCTGGATAATTCTTCCTCCAGATATTTTTCTAAGTCCCCTACTCTTCATGGTCAAGTCAACAAGATTTTGGCTTGTAACATTACTAATCTTTGTTACAATATAATCTCCAATATTATACCATCTTGTAAGATCTGCACCTCTCCTAATAAACTCAGAAGTGGCTTCTTTTGTTGAAAGCATTGCACTATAAGCAGAATTAATATCAAATCTCCATCCGCTAATTGCAATATCAATCACTCTAGCAATAATCGTATCATTTCTCTTTGGAAGATATCTTCCAGCAAGAGGAATAATCTTAATCACTCTTCCATCAACTTTAACAAGTCCTAACTTTGATGCAATAATCTTATCATTCTCTCTGTAAGTTCCATTGCTTGGCAAATAATCCATTCCTTCTGCCAGTACTTCTCCAGGAACCACAGGTTCTAATTCATTTACTTTAATTTCCACTATACTCACCTTGTTTCTAATATTTTAGTTTCAACATTACCTTTTGTAGCCTTATTCAGATTATTGAAAAAATCTTCTCTAAGTCCTGCTGGAAGTTCAACAACACCAACCCAAGTTCCATCTGTAAGCCATTCATCATCAATAAGTTTGCCACCTGATTTAACAACACCATAAGATTTTGCAGCATACTCTGCTGGAATCTTAACAGCAATCTTATTAATCTCAGCTTTTAATGGAATCACTGGACGCAAAGCATCAATAACATCTTTAACCTGATCTTCAGCTGTTCTAAAATCATCAATCTTAACCTTTGCCTCTTTTAATGCATTCTCAATTCTGTTTGGTGGATGAGGAAGATGTGTGTTTGGATCAACACAAGTTCTGCAAATCAAGGTAACAATCACTTTTCCCTTTCGCTCTCTAAGCTCCTTTCTATACTCTGCAGTCAGTTGGATCTCACCATTCTTTAGAATATGCTCAGTCACTTTGATTGGATCTTCTGTCTCGAAAAGATTCTGCATTAATTTTCCTGATGCAAGCTCTCCTTTTTTAGCATCGTGAAAAACATTTTCACTTCTAAGAACTTCTGAAACCTCCACTTCTTTTCCTTCTTTGTAAGCAACAGCCATATCAGCGTCAATAACAACTTCAAAAGTCTCTCCGCCTTTCTTTATCCTTGCAAGATTAAATGAGATCTTCTCATCCCTATCAAAAATTGCTTGGCCTGGCATTTTACTTACCATTCACCTGCTTATGCAGTCTTTCTATTTTGTCTTTTGCAATCTTTACCATCTTTGGTTTATCTGTCTCAACATAAGCAGCATCAATTCTATCAACACTAAAGTCTTTTCCTAAAAGTTTGGATAATGCTTTAATAGCAAGAATCAAACATTGCTCAATAGTAAGTGTCTTTTTGTATTCCTTATGAAGCAGTTCTTCTACAAGGGCTTCGCCCTCTCCAATCACTGTTGCATTGTACTGAAAGAAAATTCCAGTAGGATCTGTCTCAAATAATTTTGGACCATCTTCATCAATACCTGCAATTAATAATGAAACACCAAACGGTCTTAGTCCTCCAGACTGAGTACAAATCTGCTTTAAGTTAGCAAGATCTTTTACAATACTCAAAATATCAACCGGAGAATCATAAGTAACTCTATGTTGTTGTGCTCTCATTTGAGCCCTTTCAATTAAAACTCTTGCATCTGATAATATTCCAGATGCAGTAGCCATCATATGATCATCCACTTGGAAAATCTTTTCCACAGCATCTGCTACAACTAACTTATCTACAATTCTTTTATCTGTAACTAGTAAAACTCCATCTTTGCACGCAAATCCAATAGCAGTTGATCCCTGCTTAACAGTTTTCTTAGCATATTCAACCTGAAGTAGTCTACCATCTGGACTAAACAAGGTAATTGCTCTATCATAACCCATCAATTGATGTGGCATTGCTTCCATTTTTCCCTTCACCTCAAATATTTTGATTCAGCTTTCTTTATTATGCCGGAAACTCCGACAGATCTAAATATCACTTTTTGCCTGCCAACTTTTTGAATCAAGCTAAGGCAAGCTTTTACTTGGTCAACACTTTTGTGACCAACCTTAATCATACCCCTTTGTTTAACATAATTGAACTTGATCATCAAAAGTCCAACATCAGCAGCTCCAAGTTCACCTAAAGTGAGCAGTATTTGCTTTCTTATAGCAGCTTCAATTTGCTTGGAACTCTTTATTTTGGCATTAGAGATAACTTCAAACACCAAATATCTCTTCTTTTGTCTCAAGCTCGGCAAAATGGGTTTCATCTTATCAAATATCCCATTCCAGTGGGTTTTTACCGGAGAAAAAAACTATTTAACCCGTTCTTCTCCTTTCTCTCTCACATATATGGGATATTGTTTTTATTTATAAATGTTGCGTAGTAATAGCCAAGGTTAGTGCCTCCTAGGCCAGATTTAAGTGAACAAGGCTTAGTGGCTCGTAAGATGCAATTCGGAACTGTTTGTCTTATGAGAATAATTATCGCAAAAAGAATCCATATATATTAATAACAAACAGCCGAGTGAACCGGCCAGGAGGCGCTAACCACCAATTTTAGCTATCTACCTGAGATACTTTTATTAATTGATAATGATTCCCAATTAATAAATCAAGATATATAAAAATGGAATCTGACAAAACACACAATTATTTGGTGATCACAAATGACAGTATTGACCAAGAAGATGATAGATTTCAAAGATTTCAAGCTTCAATTGCTCCTTATTTAAAACATGAGATACTTAAGTATAATGGTTTTGTGGGTGATCTAGTTCATTGTGTGGATCCAAATTCAGAGAATTCATTAAGATCCCTTTCAATCTACAGAGAGATTCCCGCAGATGCAGATCTTGATTTCGAATTTTTCCTTGAAATAGTTGATGCAAATTGCATTAAAATTAAAGATGAACTTAGACTTAGAACCTGTTTCCAAAGAATTAAACTAGGCATTCACACTTCAACAATCGGCTCATTCACTGAAACAGGGACTATTGAAGAAATGCTTGATGTGGGTGTTCACAAATTAGAATTAAGTCCAACAGATCATGTTAACAAAGCATTCAGTTATCAAAACCCCGAATTTGCAGATTCATTTACAAGACCAAAATACCTTTCAACAAAAGGTGAAAGATTGCTATTACCAACAACTGTTACAATTGGTCTTGAAGTAGATACTGAGCAGTATGTATACACTCTAGTAAAGCATGAGTATGAACAACCAGTGAGTGGAATAGTATTTCCAGCATTAATCTTAAAACCTATAATTATTACTAATTCTTAGCATCTTTTCCATATAATCAAAGATACCTTTATTAATCAATATCCATTCCCTTTTATTATGACAACAAAACTAGATGATTGGATGAAATTCTTTATAAGACCAACAAAATTACCAATGCCTGAAAGTCTTAGAATTAAGGTATTGGCAGGAGACGATTATTCTTATGGAAATATGGAGACTAGGGTACTAGAGTGGCAATCTATAGATAGAGATGATTCAGAAGTTGCTGCAAAGATTGGCAGTAAAAGCGGGACTACTATTAGTAAAGCATATAATGTACCAATTCTAAATCTAAAAGCTCAATCTTGGTACTATGCTTATGACCCGATTGATGGAGAATATCTTGGGACCTGTAGTTTAAGTGAAGATTATTAAAAAGTTAGAAAAAATCTACAACTTCTTACCAACAGATTGTGTTTTCTTAAGCTTACTTTTTAATTTTAATTTCTTAAACACAATATGTCCACAATAATCATCTTCAATAACTTTTTTGCATTCCATAACTTCAATATTCTTTTTGAAAATTGGACCATCCAACACAAAAGTGTCAGCATACCCTCCTTCAAACCCAACATGGAATCCATAAATCATTGAATCTCTTTTAAGATCATCATAATTAGCTAAAGAAATCTCTCGTCCAAGCCAATCCATCAAACCATCAGATGCAACTTGAGTCACCATAAACACATAACCTTTATCAAGCATCTCCTCAACCATCTTGTCATGGTCCATACCAGCATGCGCTGCAAACACTTCAACACCAAGTGGTCTTAGTGCTTCTTGAACAGATCTAATTTGAGTCACTTGCAAGCCAGTTCCACCAAGTAAAACAGCATCAACTGGGTTTTCTTCAACAGCTCTCTTAACAATATCAGCTTCTTTTTTAGGATCCGCAACATCACACTTTTTCAAAATATGTTTTAAACCTAAAAGCTTTGCTTGCTGATTAGTATGTTCAACAGTAGCAAAATGAAACAAATAACAATCCTTTCTAGTAGGCTTGATTGACAATAAATATTGAATATCCCATCCTCTCTCTAATGCATAATCCACTGCATAAGTTGAGTCCTTTCCACCTGAATATAAAACTGCGACTTTCATACTAAACAATGAATCCAAAATGGTTTATAAAGATTGTGGTAATATGTTTTGTAATAATTTTTTATTAAGCCCACCAAGTTTTTACTTTTCAAAAGTAGTCACCACATAGAAAAATTATTATAGTGGGAATTATTTTTGATAAAATTATCTTAGGATTATTATGAGGAGGTAAACAATATGGCACAATATGGAAAAGTAGAAAACCCAACATTAGATGTTAGTGATTATCAACAGGGAGATTTTGTTCATTGGTTACTGTATGATGTTGAATCATCTTTTGGGGTTGTTTCAGAGGTTGGAGAAGAAAGTGTAAGATTTGTACACTTTGAAAGTGGGTTACCATTTAGTGTATCAAGAAGACCTGAATATGGTGGAATTAGAAAAGCAACAAAAGATGAAACATTTGCACATTTTGATTCAATTGTTGATACTTTTGAAAAAAAGATTAAATATGGTGGTTTATCCGGAGCTATTTCTGCAAGTAAACAGCATTATTTGAATAGTGTTCTAGCAAATCTTAAAACAAATGGAATTGATGCTTATACTGCCATATCCACTGCAGTTTCAGATCCAGAAACCGGACTTTATGTTTTAATGGGGATTTACTCTGGTCAAGGACCAAGTGAACATTTAGAAGGTTTAGTCGCTGTTCCAAGACTTACTGAAAAAGAAGTGTCCAGAATAATGTTTGAACTCAAACCAGAAGGATTTGGAAATATACCTAAAGAAGTTCGTAATACACACGCAACATCTCATGGAGATCTTGTTGCAATGTGGAGTTATGAAGTTCCAGAGAAAGCCAGAGTTTTGGTTCCATTTCCAAATGCATTAGAATACAAGGATTCTGAATGGTGCTTCAGTGAAGTATAATCTATCAATTTATGGAAATAACAAATAATCACAACAAATTTCCAACAGCTTTCACCAGAACACCAACAGGTTTTTCTGATTGGAGAATTTGCTCAGAAATATTGAAGTCATAATGACAGATGAATTTGAAGCTAAAATAGAATCATTATTTGAAGATGCACATAAAGTGTGGACAAGTGGAGAGATCTATAACCTTCCAGACAAGCAAAAAGACCATACTATGATTACAATTTACTTAAAATTCTCTTATATCTTTTACATGATGTTGAGCAAAATGGATTTGAGGGGGAACTAATGCTTCATGAAAATCCAATCCACACATATGCTCAAGGACTATACAATCAACATGGTGAAATTGAAGTTAGTAAAAAAGAGGCCGAGCAATTGTTGGATTCAATAACAGAACACAAACTACACCAAAGAACAGAACTCTACAAACAAGATCTGTTAAAAGTAATAGAAATTGAAAAACAGCTCTTTGAATTGACTACTTAGATTATAACTTCCACATATTATTACTCTGGAGTAATCAATCAATACAAAACTTTATATACAAAAAATAATACCTTCTGTCCTATGGATGATAAAAAAGCAATTCAAAACATTGCAGAAACTTTGGTAGAGGAAATGGGATTCCAACTGATTGATTATAAACAATTAGAAAGTACAAACCCCTCATCACATTCAAACTATAATGAAATAATAAATGCAGCTTACTTAAAATTACCAGAACATAGACTAATCATTGGGTTTTGGCCTTACAAACTGGATGGTGGATTTTTAATGGCAACAGTTGAAACAAGCGATTTTGAACCTGATGCCCCTAATCCTGATGAAATTGGTTTAGGAGATTATAAATTCTATGATAAAGTTGGTGCACAGTCAGAAACAATTGATCCTGTTTTAGACCCTGGATTGAATCAGATTGGTTATTCTTATAGAGTTGGTTTTGAGATATCAGAATTTAATGCAAAAAACATAATGACTATTTTAGAGAGAATTATTGATGTTGCATCAGAGTCAGGTATATTGCCTGGCAAGATATCTGAAATGTTTGTATATCATGGAAGGTTAACACCATACAAATGCAAAGAAGGTCATACCATCGAAGCGCAAAGAGAATTTATCAAAGACTTGCTTGGATATGATTTAATTTAGATAGTTTTAGAATTAAATATGTACATAAGATGGTCTATTTTCTTGTTATACTTTTCAAATTACTAAAAAATTTCTTGGATAAAGGCGAGCTTATTCTTTCTTCAACATATGGCCAGAATTCGTCCAAATCAACATTTGGATAATTTTTCTTGTACTCATTAGCTTGCATCAACATTTCCAATAAATCCATTTCATAAACAAATCTGCTCTCAGGAGTTTTTTTATCTTCAAATTCTTTCCACAAATCCACAAGTTCCTTTTTGTCAATTAATTTTGACAGTTTTTTTATTGCATCCTGTTCTAATGTGTGTTTCTGCTCTTTCAATTCTTTTTCATGAGGAGTAATGTCTCCAACAATACTTTCAGCTAAATCGTGGACTAAAGCTAGTTTAATGCATTTATTAACATCAAGACCTTGCTTTTCAGCCAAAATAAAACTCATCAGTGTAGTTCTAAAAGAATGATCTGCAACAGACTCAGAATTAGGTACTCCTCTTTTAACCCAACCAGTTCTTTTGGTTGTTTTAAGTTTTCCAGTTGTCTCAAAAAATTTAATTATTTCTTCCATCTTAAAACGCATCCTTTAATTTCTCAAAAAAACCTTTATCAGGCCGAGCATCCTCACCACTAAGCTTTGCAAACTCCTTAAGCAAATCTTTTTGCTTTTTATTTAACTTCTCAGGTGTTTGCACAACCACCTTCACAAACTGATTACCTTTACTTCTTCCATTAAGGTTAGGAATACCTTTACCTTTCATCCTAAACAAAGTATCTGTTTGAGTATGCTTTGGAATCTTTAATTGAGCTTTGCTATCAAGAGTTGGTACAGTAATTTCAGAACCAAACACAGCTTGAGTAAAACTAATTGGAACCTCAATATATATATCATCTCCAACTCTTTCAAAAACTTTATGTGGTTTAATCCTAACAACAACATACAAGTTCCCTGCAGGACCTCCAATATCTCCAGCTTGACCTTCGCCCTGCAATCTCAAAGTAGAACCATTCTCAATACCTTCAGGAATACTAACATCAATTGTAACATGCTTTTTAATCTTACCTTTACCATCACATTTTTCACATTCTTTCTCAACAATCTTACCACTGCCTGCACACTTTCTACAACCTGATGTAGTACTAATAACTCCAAAAGGAGTTCTTCTAGTTGTGCTGGCCATTCCTCGACCATTACAATTATCACATGTTTTAATATCAGACTCAGAGAATGCACCTGATCCCTTACAATCTGGACAGACTTCCATTCTTGGAAGTTCTACTTTCTTTTTAACTCCTTTTGCTGCCTCATGCAAGGTGATCTCTGTTTCATACATTAAATCAGAACCTCTTCTTGGTCTCCTGCTTTGACCACCAAAAGAAAAACCTCCTCCAAAAAGATCATCAAAAATACTACCAAAATCAAACCTGCCAAAACCAAAATCTGAAAAATCAAATTTATTAAAATCAAAACCTGGTGAAAATGAAGTTTCAGCACTACCAAACTGATCATATTGTGCTCTCTTCTTATCATCTGCTAAAACAGAAGCAGCTTCATTAATCTCCTTAAACTTATCAGTAGCACTTGAATCTTTATTCAAATCAGGGTGATACTTTTTTGCAAGCTTTTTATAAGCTTTCTTAATATCATCTTTACTAGCATTCTTTTCAACACCCAAAGTTTTGTAATAATCCTTTACCATTTTAACAAGTAATCCTCATGTATTTTTATTAATTACCCCTAGTTTTTCCAAATCTTCTCTTAACTGTTCAGCATTCTTGAAATGTATCGCAACAAAACCCTTTTCCTTAGCAACTTTTATGTTGATCTCGCGATCATCAACAAACACGCACTCTTCAGCTTTCAAATTAATCTTTTCAAGTAATATATCAAATAGCTTCCCATCTTCCTTTAAAAACCCATGTTCAGCAGAAAAAACAATATCATCAAAATACTCAACCAACTTGAACCTATCAATATGCCCTTCAAATACACCCTTAATATGATCAGATAAAATGGCCATTTTGTATTTTGGTTTGAGTTCTTTTACAATCTTCATAACTTCAGGTTCAAGTTGAGTATTCTCATGAATTCTATCTCCTATCTTTTCCTGTAATTCCTTTGTGATTCCTTGTAAACTTGCAACAACTTCATTGAACTGATTTAAAGAAATTCTATCTCTCATTAAATTCATAATATGTTCTGATCCTAAAACTTTATTCATAGATTCTTCCGGACTCATTTTTAGTTGGTCTACAAACTCATACAATGTTTTTAAGGAAACACTTTGTACAGACAAAACATCTCCAAAATCAAACACAATCGCTTTAATCATTTCACATCCTCTGGATTAATATCAACTTTTGAGAAAATTTCATCCTCAAGTTCATAATACTTTTGTTTAATATGTGGAACCATTTCAAAACTAAATCTTTCTTCAAATTCACTCAATCTATTTGGCATGGAAATAATCTTATCATGAAGAACTCTAACATCAGCATAATTTAAAACCTTTGACTCCCAATCAAGATCCTTTAAAACAGAATTAAGTGTATGATTGGCAACAACTCTTCCAACTTCAGGATAACCTTTATCTGTTATAATTTGCTTTGACATCTGACCATGCTTTCTGGATTTTAACGTCAGCATCTTATCAATATCATGTAACAGTGAAGCTCTATCAACAAGCTCAACATTAATATCAACACCTACATTAACAAGCTTTTGTGCAATAAGAACAGCAACCTTGTTTACCTGAAGACAATGATTCATAATATGTTCAGGTACTTGATATTCCTCAAGCAAAGAAAAACACTCATCTCTACTAGGTAGATTTAACAAGAATACCACCTTCTAATTCATAACCAGGTAACTTTTTTTGTATAGTATTAATTATTCCCATTGGAGTACTTACCCAGTAATCTGGTTGTTTTGACCAAAAGCCAGGACCTTTATTTGGAAAACCATAATCTTCTCCATCCACACCAATTGTCACGATCTTAATATGTGGTAGCTGATCTTGGGCAAGTTTAGCAGCCAATATATCCACATCCTGATCTCCAACAACAAAAACAACGCCTGATTCCAAATCCCACTCATTAATACAACTAATAGTCCCTTCTGGATCTGGTTTTGGTTTTTCCACTTGTTCATAACCAATAATTGGATCAAAAATTGGAACTGTAACAGAGTCATACAATCCTTTATCAATCATCCTTTGCATTTTTTTTTTGGAGTTAGACGAAACAATACCTTTTGGAACATTGTCAAGGGCAATTACTACATCTCTGATTCCATCGTATACGTAAGTATG
Organism: uncultured Methanosarcinales archaeon; assembly: GCA_964419615.1. GTDB lineage: Archaea > Nanobdellota > Nanobdellia > Woesearchaeales > JAGVZT01 > JAANXH01. The sequence continues at coordinate 24,036 of CAYQPU010000024.1, forward strand.
ATCTGGATATTCCAATTCAGACCAAAGTGCAACAGCTTCATCAACTTTGTCTCCAACACCAAGATTTTCCCAAAAAACCAAGTAATCTCCTGCTTTGTTGTATGCACTGATATAATCATCAGGAGTTTTTAATTCAGCAGGTACATTTTCAAGTCCAACAATACCAGTTAGCTCTTGGTAAATCTCGACTGTTTTTAGCCAATTCTCAATCAAACTGTATACAATAACACCATCACAGTCAAAAACAACTCCTCCCAGTTTCACTTCTTTTCCTCCTTTTTATTAACTTCATAATCTGCATCCACAACTTTCTCTTTCTTCTTTTTTGGTTTTTCCTGAGCACTATCTTTTGCACTTGGATCGGCTGATTGTTGAGCTTGTTGTGCGGCTTGTTGTTCTTGAGCAACCTTTTGATAAAGTTCAGTACTAATAGCCTGTACTTTTTTATTAACTTCCTCAACCTTAGCTTTGATAGCAGCTGCATCTTTTTCTTCAGGTTTGAGTAATTCTTTTAGTTCATCAACCAAAACTTTTGCATCCTTGATCTTGTCTTCAGGAACTTTATCTTTGAACTCCTCAAACAATTTTTCAGTTGAATACACCAAAGTCTCAGCCTCATTAATAACCTCAACCTGATCTTTTCTCTTCTTGTCTTCTTCAGCATGCAGCTCTGCATCCTTTCTCATCTTCTCAATCTCTTCATCACTAAGTTTTTGACCAGCAGTAATCTTAATAGACTGCTCTTTTTGTGTTCCAAGATCCTTTGCACCTACATGAACAATACCATTTGCATCAATATCAAATG
>CAYQPU010000025.1:0-24039 GCA_964419615.1 uncultured Methanosarcinales archaeon
GTTTCTTCTGGAGAGCATCTTGTTAAGGTAACTTACAGATCTGGTAATGTTAGAAAAGTTAAGTTCAGAAGAGTATTTATTGAGTAAACGGCTCACCTAAGATATCATCAAGGAATTCTTTTAGACCAAATTCCTGAATTGACTTTTGCCTGTGAATGTGTTCTGGTTTAATACCAGGGAATTCTTCTTTGACAGGGTATAATCCAACCAAGGCAATAACTGGTTTATCATAATTTGTGGAATTAATTGCATCAGTCAAATGAAGCATATTATAATCTAAAAGTATTGCTTTAAACCTATCTTTGTGCTCTTCAATTACTTCTTTAACCTTGGGCTCACTCCAATTTACTGCTGCTGAATTCCCTTGTACTTGTTCATATGTGTGAGCTAGGTAAGAAGAGTCTAATAGATTAGGTATAATTACTGACCATCCCAAATGTTCACCAATATATAATAATTCTATTTTTTCCATGATTGTTTTAGGAATTGATTGGGGTATAAATAGTTATTTACATCTGAATGTGTATTATAAAATACTCAAATTCAAATTTTCCTTAAAATGAGTAATTTTATGAGGTCATTCATTTAAATATGAATAAATTTCCTTTTGATATGACAAAACCATTCACAACTGCAGGTAGAGGATTAATGTTAACTTTAACAGTTTTATCCCTATCTGCTATGACGTTGGGATGTCAAGTAGAGTGCAATACTAATATGGTCCAATATACTGTCAATGAAGGAGCTGTGATCAGAACAGATGAATTAGGTGTTTTGGTGGGAACTGATCAGAAAACTCATTATTTGTATGATGGAGGATCTGAAACAGCAACATTTGAGTTATATAATTATGATGATCATATTTGCCCTGAGTCAATGGTTCTAAAGAGACCTAATGGTGATGTTGTTTCAATTTTCTTAGATTATTCTTCAAAACACTATGAGGAAATGCATGAATCTTTGCAGAATAGAATTACTTTTTTTAACTCTGTTGAGAATGAATAATCTTCACAACATACACAACTTTATTAAATATTTCTCTACTCCCTTTTAGGATGACTAAAAAACAAGTTAAAAAGATAGCCAAATCTGTTGATCAAGTTGATGATAAGGTTAAAGAAGAGATTATTGCCAATCATATCAAGAAACTGGAGAAAATCACTAATACTGCTAAAAGAGAAGCAAAAGAGTTTCAACTTGAGGTTAGAAAGAGTACTGCAACTGCTATTGCAGCTGCGTTTTCTTTTGTTATTGCGCTGTTTTGGAGAGATGCAATTACTGATATTCTAAATAAGATATTAAACGATCTTGGTTTGACTGGGAGCACTTATATTGCTAAGATTATTGCAGCTTTGATTGTGACCATTATTGCAGTTATTGCTATTAATAAGGTTTCCAAATGGGGAGAAGTTAAAAATGGCTAAACCAAAATTAGATCTTGATTACCTTAACGATTTAAGCTTTGATGAGAGGATCATATTTGATGACGTACTTAATCCAAAAAACTTAATAAACGCTTTGAATGGAAAGTGCTTTTCAATTTACCAGCTTGCAGATGCAATGGGTATAGATTATGTTCATCCTGCGGAAGCATCTTTTATAATAAGTAATCCTAAGGAAGCACCATATTTTGGCAGAATGCCAGAACAGTACAAAAATTTAACGAGATTGGTAGATGACCTTGTAGGTCGCTGGATTATCAAACCTGCAAAGGATACAACTCCAGGTGATAATATTCATGCAAGGAGGTATTATCTACCAGATCAAGAGTATGTTCTAGTACCTCCTCTACAAAAATCATTTAGAGCTTAACGGTTTGCAAAGTTGAAAAACTTGGTTATGTCTGTTGATTCCTTCTCTTCTTCAGTGAGTTCTGCTCTTGGCTGACTTTTGTCTATTTCCAATTCATATAATGTGTCAGTTCTTACAAGTTTTCGTTCTGGTGCAGCTGGCTTTGGAGTCTGCTGTTGTTGTTCGGGCTGCGGAGCTGGTTCAGCTACTTGTGGTTGCTGTGGGGCTTCCTCGATTTCCACAGGCGCAGATTCTTGTGCAATAGGTTCTTGCAGAGGTACTTCAGGTTCTAATTGTACTTCTGGAGTTTCTTCTTGCATGGTTTCAACAGGTGCAGATTCTTGTGCAGCCGGCTCTACTTTTGGTTCTTCAAATATACTTAGAGAATCTGATTCAGAAGAATCTTCTGGTGCTTCTAGCTCTGTTTGAGTTTCGATTTTCGGCTCTACTGCCTCAATTATTTGCTCAGGTTCCATTACTTGTGATAGAGGTTTGCTTTGATCAAGCTCACCATCCATTGAATCTTGATTAACAAATACTTCCGCACATTCCATTTTTTCCTGCATAAAGGATTTTTCTTCCTTAGGCAAGTTTTCGATTTTAGGTTTTGCAGGTTGCTGATTTGCTGGTTGAAATAAAGGGTGTGGTTGTTCATCTCTAACCCCAGTTCCCATTGATTGTTCAATTCTGTGTTCTACTTCTTGTTGTCGTACTTCTACTCCTGATGTTATGCTCTGTGCCATGTTTTTTGCATCATAAACAGATGCTGCTAGCCCAGCGCTTTTCAGTGTTGCTGCTAATTGGTCTACTTTTGAATTTGTCATTAATTGTTCACCTCTAATGTAACTTTATTTACTCAGATTACAAACATATTACTGGTATATAAATATTTCGGCTTTAGATCCAAGTATAGGAAAAGGTATACCAAGGATTGTTGTGTGGAAATCTGTGTGAAATGCCTGTGTTTAAGTACTACAGCGCCCCTAGCTACATCTCTTAACCGAAAAATATATAAACCCAGTCACTTTCCAACTTATATAGAAAAAGAGGCCAAATTCGTTTAAAAATTAGACATAACTCATCTGGTTTTTACTGCGGAACAAACCAAATTCAGTAAGATTTGGGATGTGGCTGCTTTCTAATAATTAGTCATTTTTTATGCTAAAAAAGTCAAAAAACTAGAGGAAAAAACAATGGGATATGATGCTGATAAAATAACTGTTCTAGCTGGCCTAGATGCGATTAGAAAGCGGCCAGGAATGTATATAGGATCAACTGGACCTAGAGGTTTACATCATCTTGTAAGCGAAGTGGTTGACAACTCTATTGATGAGGCTATGGCTGGTTTTTGCACTCGAATCCAAGTTGTGATTCACAAAGATAATCGAATTGAAGTTATTGACAATGGCAGAGGTATTCCTGTTGATAAACATGCAAAATACAAGGTTAGTGCATTACAGGTTGTTATGACAAAGCTTCACGCAGGAGGTAAGTTTGATAATAAAACATACAAGGTTAGTGGTGGCTTACACGGAGTTGGTATTTCTGTTGTGAATGCTTTAAGTGAAGAGACTGAAGTTTTTATTGGTAGAGGAGGTAAGGTATATTATCAGAAATACTCACGAGGTAAGGAGTTTGAACCAGTCAAGGTTACTGGAGAAACAAAACATAATGGAACAAAAATAATATTTCTTCCTGATAAAGAGATTTTTGACAGTATTGAGTTTAGTTATGATATTCTCGCTGCTCGAATGAGAGAGCTTGCTTTTTTGAATAGTGGTTTGGAGATTACTATAATTGACCTCCGAACTGACAAAAAGAATGTTTTCAAGTTTGATGGAGGAATATCTGAATTTGTTAAGGATCTTAATAAAAATAAAAAACCTTTACATGACGTGATTGGTTTTAAAAAAGAAAAAGGAGATATTATTGTTGAGTTAGCAATGCAGTATAATGAAAGTTATAGAGAGAATATTTTCTGCTTTGTTAATAATATTAATACTATAGAGGGTGGAACTCATCTTTCTGGATTTAAAACTGCATTAACTCGAACTTTAAATAAGTATACAGAAAAAAATGGTAATGGAAATTTAAAGCTTTCAAGTCAGGATGCCAGAGAGGGTATAACTGCTATTATCTCAGTTAAGATTCCTGACCCTCAATTTGAAGGTCAGACAAAAACTAAACTTGGTAATTCTGAAGTTAAAGGTGTTGTTGATTCTATTGTTAGTTCTGGTCTTGGTACTTATCTTGAGGAAAACCCAAAGTCTGCTAAGGCTATTATTGAAAAAGCACTTGTTGCTGCAAAAGCTAGAGATGCTGCAAGAAAAGCACGAGAGTTAACCAGAAGAAAGTCTTTGCTTAGTAGTTCATCTTTACCAGGCAAGCTTGCAGATTGTTCAGAACAAAATCCTGAATTGAGTGAGGTTTTTATTGTTGAAGGCGATTCTGCAGGAGGATCTGCAAAGCAGGGAAGAGATAGAAAATTCCAGGCAATTTTACCTTTAAGGGGAAAAATTTTGAATGTTGAAAAGGCTAGGATCCATAAGATTCTAACCAATAAGGAATTGCTTGCTTTGATTACTGCTTTAGGTACTGGTGTTGAAGCTGAGTTTAATATTGATAAGGCAAGGTACCATAAGATAGTTATTATGACTGACGCTGATGTTGATGGTTCTCATATTAGGACTTTGCTGCTTACATTCTTTTTTAGGTATATGAGAGAACTTATTGAACAAGGATATGTGTATATTGCTCAACCACCTTTGTACAAGGTAAAGAAGGGTAAAAGTTTACAGTATGTTTATACTGAAAAGGAGCTGGAAACTTTAAAAAAGGAACTTGGTGAAGGTATCAGCCTGCAGAGGTATAAAGGTCTTGGTGAGATGAATCCAAAGCAGCTTTGGGATACTACAATGAATCCTGAATCCAGAAACTTGCTTAAAGTCACTATTGAAGATGCTTTGATTGCTGATGAGATATTTACAATTCTTATGGGCGATGAAGTTGCTCCAAGAAGAGACTTTATTCAAAATCATGCTTTGGAAGCTAAGAATATTGATGTGTAAAGCTTAAGTATAGAATTATTGTACCAATACTTCTTTATTAACTAATTCAGGTAGTCCAGATCCATGGTGTGTTGAATAACCAGAATAATCTAATTGAACCATAACAGGTGTGACTGCAAAGTTATTGACTGGAGGTAATTCTTTTTCTCCTTGCTCTACTAATACGTTTTCGCAAGTTTTTGCCAAGTTTAATCCAACACTGACTTCATTTCTTTGACAAAAGTGGCTGACATAGCCTTGAACTGGTTTTCCCATAGTACTTACATAAGATACTAAATCCCCAATTCTCAAACCTTCATATAAATCAGTGTCAAGAATTGTTATTCTATTTCTTTGTTCAACAAGATCTCTTTGACTAGAAAGATGATCCTTTAGAATTGTTGCTCTTTCATCCACTGTTTGATCTTTACTAAGTTTATCTGCAAGGCTTACCATTTTGTATAAGGGAATCAATATTTAAATATAAATCCTTGCATCAAATGTTGTTTGTTTCAGTGTATATCAAGTGTTTATTAAAGTAATATTTATAAAGCAGTGCCTACTCCCATATATTAGATGGCTAAGGTAAAAGCAAAGGTTAAGAAGAAACGATGGTATAATATTGTTGCACCTTCTAATTTGAATTCAGCTGAGATTGGAGAAACATTAGCTGCTGAACCTGATGAATTAATGGGTAGGTATGTTAATACTAATCTACGGAATATTACTGGTAATATTAAACAGCAAAATATTAATCTTAAGCTAAGAGTTATAGCAGTTAAGGATAGAACTGCAGTTACCGAAGTTATTGGTTATAAATTCTTACAAACCGGTATCAAGAGGTTTGTTAAAAGAAGAATTGACAGGATTGATGAGTCCTTTATTGTTCAGACAAAAGATAATAAGAATATTAGAATCAAACCAATGTTGTTAACAAGGTTTAATACAAATAGATCAGTTAAAACAGCTGTGAGAGCTGAGATGAAAAAATTATTGCTTAAAACTGTTAAGACAAAGAATTTTGATGATTTTGTTAGGGAAGTTTTGCAAAATAGAATTCAGAAGGAAATTTCCAAGATTTTGAATAAGATTTATCCAACTAGAATGTTAATTATTAGAGAGTTTCATATTGTTCAAAAAGGTGTGAAGGTAGAAGTTCCAAAAACAGAAGAAAACCCTGAAGTAGAAGTAAAAGAAAAACAAGCTGAAGAACCAAAGGAAGCTGAAGCTGTTACAGAAAAGACAGAGGTTAAAGCAGAGCCAGAAGTAAAAGAGAAAGAAGTAGTAGTGAAAGAGGAACAACCAAAAAAAGAGGTTGAAAAAGAACCTGTTAAAGCTGAAGAATCAAAAGAAGCTGAGAAAACTGAATAATTATATTTCTTCTTTTATTGTCATTGTTGTAACCATTGTTAGTGTGTTTTTGACTCCTTTTGTTTTTCTAAAGTCATGGATAAATTTGTTAAAATCATTTAGGTCTGCACATTTTAATTTGATTATTAGATCATATTCTCCTGTGATTCCAAATACCTCTTTTACTCTTTTATCTTGAAATGTTTTGTTGGAAATATCTGAGTTTGTTTTTACCCACACCCATACAATAAAGTCTTCTTGTGCTTTTTCGTTGTTGAGTTTGATTGTAAATTTTTCAATTGTTTTTTCTTTGGTTAATTTTTTTATTCTTGTGTGGACTGTACTTGGTCGCAGGTTAGTTTGTTTTGCTATATTCCTTATTGTTGATCTGGAGTTCTGTTTTAGTTGTTCTAAGATTTGCTTATCCTTTTTGTCTAGCATATAAATTTAATTTGTTTGGTTTATTTATAAATATTTTGAAATTTGTCCAGCAAATACTGATTTTTTTTCAACTATGTGCAGCTTTTTAAAGAAAAATTATAAATAAATCACTTGTGTTTCATAAGTCAGGTGATATTATGGATACTGAAGATAATTATGAAGTTAAGGATTTGAGTTTGGCTGACCAAGGTAAACTTAATGTTGAGTTTGCAGAGTCTAACATGAGTGCTCTGTTAGAGATAAGAAAAAGATTTGAAAAAGAACAACCCCTGAACGGGATTAGAGTTGGAATGGCTTTGCATGTTACTAAGGAAACTGCAGCTTTGGTTAGGACTTTAATTGCCGGTGGCGCTGATGTTGCTATTACTGGTTGTAATCCACTTAGCACACAGGATGATGTTGCTGCTTTTTTAGCTAAAGAAGGGATTAAGGTTTGGGGTTATAAGGGTGAGAGTAATGAGGATTATTATAAGTATATTAAGAAGGTGATTGATTTCAAGCCACATATCACTATTGATGATGGTTGTGATTTGGTTAGTGAGATTCATAAGAATCATAAAGAATTGATTCCCAAAATTATTGCAGGTTGTGAGGAAACTACAACTGGTATTATCAGATTAAAGGCTATGGAAAAAGATAATGCTCTGAAGTATCCAATGATTGCTGTGAACGATAATAAAACAAAACATTTGCTTGATAATTATTATGGAACCGGCCAGTCAACTATTGATGGTATGATTAGAGCATCAAGTATTTTGTTTGCTGGTAAGAATGTAGTTGTTATTGGTTATGGTAGTTGTGGTAAGGGTTTTGCTCTTCGAGCAAAAGGCATGGGTGCTAATGTTATAGTGACTGAGGTTGACGCTTTTTGCGGATTGCAGGCAAAGTACGATGGATTTAGAGTTATGCCTATGAAAAAAGCCTGCAAGATAGGAGATATATTTTGCACTTTGACTGGAAACAAGCACGTTATAAGAACTGAACACTTGAAGGAAATGAAAGATGGTGCAGTTTTAGCAAATTCAGGTCATTTTGATATTGAGATTGATATTAAAGGTTTAACTGAGATGGCTGATTCTAAGGAGAAGGTTAGACCAAGTTTAGTTAGATATGATTTTGATGGTAAGAGTATTTTTCTTTGTGGTGAAGGAAGACTTGTCAATTTAACTTCTGCAGAAGGACATCCACCAGAGGTTATGGCAACTAGTTTTTGTGGTCAAGCATTAGCTGTTGAGTATGCTGTGAAGAATAAAGGCACGATGGAAAACAAAGTTATACTATTGCCTGAAGAGATTGATAATCATATTGCAGAGCTTCAGCTTGAGGCCTTGGGTGTAGAGATTGATGAGTTGACTCCTGAGCAGATTAAGTATTTGGAGAGCTGGGAAGAAGGGACTTAGTTTTTTATTTATTTTTTATTTTTAGAATTTAAAGTCCCAATGACTCAACAATCAACTCAGAATTAAATTCTTTTAGATCTTTATATTCCTGGCCTGTTCCAATGAACATGATTGGTTTTTCGGTTACAAAAGAAACAGAGATTGCTGCACCACCTTTTTCATCTATGTCTGCTTTTGAGAGAATTATTCCATCTATTCCAATTTCTTGGTTAAATGTTTTTGCTTGTTCTATGCAATCATTGCCAGTTATACTTTCTCCCACAAATATTGTTAGGTCTGGTTTTGTTACTCGCTTTAGTTTTTTGATTTCTTCCATTAAGTTTTTGTTTGAGTGTAATCTGCCTGCTGTGTCTATTAATACGATATCTATGTCATGTGATTGTGCATGTTTTATTGCATCATATGCAACTGCTGCTGCATCTGCACCATAGTCATGCTTGATTAGTTTGATCCCAAGTTTATCTGTGTGCTCCTCAATTTGCTGGATTGCTGCTGCTCTGAATGTGTCTGATGCTGCAACAACTATTTTTTTGTTGTTTTTTTTTAGCATGCTTGCAAGTTTGGCTATGGTTGTTGTTTTTCCAGAACCATTGATTCCAACAAAACAAATAATGAGTGGCTTTTTATTTTCTGAAAGCTTTACAATGTTTATTTGATCAGCTTCAAACAAATTTTCTATAGATTTTTTTAGTGATTCTTGAATTTTGTTTTCAACATTTTTTCTTGGTATTTGCTGGCCAATTAGATCTTCTGATAAATCTTGTTTGATTTTGTCAACAACTTCAAGTGCAACATTATTCTCTAGAAGAATTAGTTCAAGTTCATCAAATATATCTTCAAATTGTTTTTCAGTTATTTTGTATGTTATACTTTGTTTAAGTTTTGAGAATATTGATTTTTTCTCTGGAACCTTTGTTGGTTCTTCTGATTTTTTTATTTCCTTTTTAACTGGTTCAGATATTATTTCATCAATTTCTTTTATTAATTTGGGTTCTTCTTTTTTTACTTCTTTTATTGGCTGAGCTTGTTTTTCCTTGATTGTTTCAACAGAAGTAAGTTTTTTCTTCTTTGTTTTTCCTACTACTTTTTCTGTTTCTGATTTTTCTTCTATAGCTTTTTCTTCTTCTTTTTTTTTAATAGGTATTTCTTCTGATTTTTTTTCCTTTTTAGGCTCTTTTTTCGTATCTTCAATTAGTTCTTTTTCTAATTTTTCTTCTGGAATTTCTTCTGGTATTGATTCTTCTTCAACTTTCTTAGAAGCTTTAGAAATTGCAGTTTTTAGTTTGTTTTTTAAGAATTTAAACATTTTGACTATCTACTTGACCTTGTAGTTCTGTTGCAATTACCTGCAACTTTGCAGTTAGCTGCTGAATTCCAGTAGTCATTTGTTCATGGAATTCTTGTACTTGTACAACTCTTTTATCAAGTAGCTCTTTTGTTTCATTATTTTTCTTTTTTACTATTACATTTGCACCAACATTAACCATCAATTCATTGCTAGTGGTAAGTTTGGCTCTAGCAAATATGCCTCCACTTATTGGCAATAGGATTTCCTTGTTTTCATCTAACTCGTCAATAGTTTGCAATGCAGCCTGCAATTCCACTAGCTGCTCTTCCAAAAGTTGGGTTTGCTGTTGCCTTTCTTTTAATTGTTCATTTAGTAATTGGAATTCATAATATTTAGTCTGAAGTTCTTCTTGCTCCATATAACCACCTTATATACCGTAACCTTGTTTTGTTTTTAAAGGTTTGGGAAAACCCTTGTGCTTTTTAGGAATTTAGATTGAGAGAAAGATTAATGCTGGTATGAGTAATAAAAGGCCAACATACTGGCTAATTTGCAGTCTTTCTTTTAGGAAAACATATCCTAAGATAAACACAACTGCTGGAAAAGCGTTTATTATTGGAACTGTTAGACTTATTTTCTCCATTAGAGTTGAGACAGCATATGATATTTGCATTATGGTCTCAAGAAGAGCCATTATTAATACCACTAGAAACAGTTTTTTGTTTAATACCTTGAATGAAGATAGGTGCTTTGGTGCGAGGGTTAATACTACAACTGTTTTAAATAGAAAAACTCCAAATGCAAATCCAAAGATTGCTGTTATTGGTTGATAGAGGAAGAATACAAGGGCAAATGTTCCAAGAGGAATCAGGGCTAATAAGACTCCTTTGGAAATTTTTATTTTTTCAGATTTTTCAAGTGAAACAAGGAATATACCTATTACTGCAAGAAACACACCTAACCATTGGTATAGTTGCAGCTTTTCATTGAGAAAAAACATAGCTAACAATAGGGTTGGAAGTGTATACGATGCAGCTATTGCAGATACTAGGGAAACTTTTCCAATTTTAATTGCTCCAAACAAACCATAGTAAGCAGCAACATGCAATAATCCCATTATTATTATCAAGTAAATGGAATTTAATTCAAAGTTAATCTCTGTGAAAAACAGAAAAGGAATCAATAAAATCACACCAAACAGATATTCTAAGAATAACAATTGAAAGGGTTTAAGCTTTTTAAGAACAATTTTGCCAAGAAAATCATGTATCCCCAAAGCAAACATTGCGCAAAATGCAAGTACAATTCCTGTTGATATTGCCATCATCTGAACATATTAATATTAATATATAAACATTTCTGGAATTTTCTACTAATTATGGGTTGTTCCCACAATAAGCCATATATTCAATCCACTTGCTTATTTTAAGGTTTTTTCACTCTCAACTTATTTATAAGTTCATTCTATTCCAAATGTTAGTAAAATGGTGGTCTGTGTATTAGACAAGACCATTGAAGAGTATGAGTTTGGGAATGGTGATCAGATATTAACAGAACTTGCCTTTGCCCAAGAGAATATTGCTTTGCTCAAAGGTGGTTTGAAAGAAAACAGAAGAGAACAAAATTACTCTTTTAAAGATGGCTTCAGAGTAACAAAAGATAAATTAAGATCACTCAAAAGAGAAGCTGAGCAAGAAGGCGTAAGATTGAGCTTTTTGCAGGTCTTACAGTACATATGTTATCAATGGCTCGAGGATAGAGACATAGAGTATACAAAGGGATTGGTTGTTTTATCAAAAAAAAAGACTGGTGATTTTGATTGGATGTACGAAGGTAGTTTGTACACCAAATAGATGATAGGAGGAATAAACATGGATGAATTAATACATACTTTAATGTCAGGATTATTCTGTGATGGGTGAATGAAATGAGTCTAATATTTCATAGTGAAGAGCCAGTTGAGATTTTATACGAAGGAACTGGAAGTAAACAAAAGCTTATTCCCTATGTTGGTTTGATAACCGAGCCATTACACCAATTAGGAATTGGACTTGCAAGGGTTGATAATGCAGAAGGTCCCTTTTATGCAGCTATTGACAAGGTAAATCCAGTTCAGTGCTATAGGGCATTTGAGATAATAAAAAATCTAAAGCAAGCTAATAATACAAATCTTTTTGGTGCTTATGAAGCTGCAGAGAGTATTCGCAGTTTTAAAGCTGGTTATGTAGATCTACATAGTCTAAGATCAATAGCAATAGATGATATTGAAAGTCTATTCACTAGTAAACTTCCAAATATGGATAATACAATTCAAAAGCTAGTGGAACTTGATTTGGATTTTGAGGTTGAACCAATAATCAGAGAGGTAGAAGCTGGAAGATTGGAACTAACACAAACAGTCAATGAAGCTATTAGACATTATGTTGGACTTGATCTTGTTTTAAGAGGACTAAGAGAGTCATTTGCTGATACATATAATTTTATTAGAAATGAATCTGGTGCCGATAGAACTGTTGACAGTCTTGTAAATGATTATAATGTCACACTAGGTGCTGTAGGATTTATGATGCTTGCAACAATTGATCTTCTTCATAATGAACTAGAAACCATGATGTATGATTTAGAAGAACAGGGTTGTGACAATCAAAATTATATGTATGATAAATTATGGATGGTGGCCAAAGAAAACATTGCACAAACAACTGATTCATATTTGAGATTCAAAATGGCATTAGTACAGGATATGGATCCAAGAGTCCAATTTGTTTCCTTCCATGATTCTATGAGCAATTATGTGATGGGACTTATTAGTCTTAGAACTAATTTTTCAGAGTTAAGAAATTTGACAGGGGATCCAAATTATGAGGACGCTGAAGTGACTGCTGAGGCAATTGCTAGAACAATAAATGAAGGGTTATATGACCATGCTCAAGGCTATTATAATTTGCTCTCACCTATCTAAAGAACTACGGAGTTGATGAAAAATGGATGAAGTGCTCTATGCCGGAAGATATATGACTAGGACTGTTAATGGAATTATGACAAATACTGTTGCTAGAGTAGGAATTAAAACTGATTCAAAGAAATTGCATTTTGAAGTCATTGACACAGATGAAGGTAATATGCTTGCGTATGAAAGCTTTAGTGATATTGATATTATTAATGCAGTTAGAGCTTTTAGGCTGCTTGAGCAACTTACACTTATTGAGGAAGGTGATATTGAACATTGTTGGCATGCTGCTAATCCTAACTATCCTCCTGAACACCAGGAAAGTGTGGATATGATTGTTGGTAAGACAGGTATTGGTACAAGAGAAAGGCAAATTAATGATTGGCTTCCTTTTTTAGATAGTGCGCTTGAATCTTTTGATGAATATGGTCTTAGTGTTAATATCGAAAGTATTTTTAGAGAGTTAGACTCCCGGCTATTGACTAAGACACATAGAGTTGGTAGAGTAATCTGGGAGCATGCAGATAAGTATTTTGTTTTCAAAGGTTTATCAGAAGACTATCAAGAAGCACTTGATTTTTATGAGTCAAAACCAAATGGATTAACTCAGCTACTTAATCTTAAAGGATTATGGGATGCATCTTCTATGGCTATTAGGTACAATGATAAAGCCGAAGAGTTGTTACAAGAAGTAATTGAGCATTTTGAGGAGTCTCTTCCGAAACTCCAGGGTAAGATCCTATCTGCAACAAGAGAAACAAGAGTTCCCTTGTATGATCAATGGGAATTTGCCATTTATCATGAACATGTTAATCATGCAAGTACAAAGATAGAGAGAGCAATTGAATTTGGTAAGTTTGATTTGGATCCATACCCAAAAAGAAATGCTGGTGAAAAGTTTATTCATTTTCATAAAAGATTCAAAGATTTCTCAGAGATTCTCATAAGTCTGGAAGATAGTTGCATTAAACTTTCAAAGATTCCTGAGATTGAAGAACAAGATTATAAATCACAAAGCCATGTTCATCTAAGCAACGCAGAGTTAGTAAGGGGTGAATTAAGATACCTTAACAGATTGGTTGCAGAGAACATGCCAGAAGCCTATAAGTTAGGAAGATATACAGGGATACCAGTTATTTAATTACGGGTTTTTTATTTATTACCTAAAAACAATAGAAGCATATCCAACTGCTTGCTTGTAATCACCAGCAATATCTGCAGAAGTATAGTACTGAAGTAGTTCTCCATTTGATTTGATTAATTTTGTTAGCAGGAGCATAGGAATTACTCCACAGATTGTGGCTCCTGTTTCTTTTACATAATTTGCAAAACTATCATGATCTAGGTTAAGGATGTGCTTGATTGCTCCAAGATCAAGTTTGTACATCCTTTTTGGAATATCAGATGAGAATGGAACATATCTATATGCTGATCCATAGTGAGTAAAGTCTGAACTTATGATAAAAGTGACTTCTTTTTCGAGATCAATTAGTGTTTCTTGTATATCAAGTGCTAATTTTGATAAATCAATATCATCTGATAAACATATTGGAAGAATTCTGATTTTGCTTAAATGCTGTTTGTTTGCATATTGTAAAAATGGAAGTTGCACTTCTATTGAATGTTCTTCCTGATGATCTGTTGGATCTAATGTTAATTCTGATTTTTGAGCAAGAGTTTGGCCAAGTTGCTTATCAATGTTGACTAAACCCATTGGAGTTCTCCAGGGATTTAGACTAATTGATGATTTTCTGCCTCTATGATTTGGTCCAATTAGAATGTAACAATCTGGAAGCTCAGCTTCTGCAATTTCTTTAAATGACCATGCTGCACATGGGCCAGAGTAGGAATAACCTGCATGCGGACAAATAACAGCTTTTACTTGCCCTTCACGTTTTGATAGGGGTAATGTGCTTGGTCCTTTTTCATGCAGAAATGATGCTTTGATTTGTTCTTTTAGTTTTTGAAAGTCTGCAGGATAAAAAGATCCAGCAACAATTGGTTTTCGAATTGTCATATGTTCAATATAATTATAAATGCTTTATAAAATTTTTGCCTTCTTAAATCATCTTTTTCCCGTAAAGTTTATATATACTTAACCCGTAAAAAAGAATATGGGGAGACATAAGCAATTCAATAAAGAGCTTGGAGATTATCTTAATAAGAGAACAACGGAGAAGGTTTTTAAAATTAAACCCCGGCCTAAGAAAAGAAAGGTTGAAGATCTTGAAGAGATTGAGTTGGAAAAGGCTGATGAAAAGATTTCTAAAAAAGGGTTTTGGGCAAGATTAAATAACAAAATGTTCGGATCAAAAGCTGTTGTTCAAAGTGAACCTGCTCAGATAGAACATGAGGAACCACCAAAAAGAGGTTTTATCAAAAGCATATTGTATGGCTCTCAAAAAGAAAAGCACTTTGAAGAGGTGCATGAAGAGCCTTTGAAAATCAAAAAAGTTGTTTTGTACAAACCAAAAACTGAGCAAGAAATTCGATTTTTAATCAAGTTGGTTGATTCACTTGTGGTACAATTGGGCTCCCTTCCAGGAGATAGGTTTAAAAGGACTCCTGAATACAAGATATTTAAGGGTATTAAAGAGCGTTATTAATATGCAAAGAGGTGTGTACTGGTTTTTTATTTTCCTTATTTTATTAGCTTTTGCTAATGCATCAACATATGATACATGGGTTTTATCAGGAGAAACAATTAATTTTAATGAACAAGATTTTTTGGTTTTAACAAGTTCAGATTGGGAGATTGCCAGCATAGAATATGATGATGAGGTAATTATTGCTAGTAATCAAAGTTGCGGTGCAGATGCTTTTTATAGATTGTGTTATGAGGGTGCAAGGTGGGACCAAGCAAAGGGTTATGGTGAATATGACAGCACAACTTCTGCTAAAACACCTGAATTACATATAACTATTTCCAATCTAGCTCCAACTGTTACTGTTGCAAGATCAATCACCAAATCAGATTTAATTGTAAATGAAGAAACAGATGTTATTGTTACTATTTCTCATACTGGTGAGAAAAAGATTGAGAATGTAGTTTATACGGAAATTATTCCAAATGGATTTCAAGTTACAGAAACTGAAGACATTGTTAAGAAAGGTAACATCTTAAAGTTTGAAACACCTTATTTGTCTGCTGATAAACAGCTAAGTTACAAAATCAAAACCATAAGACCAATTAATGCCAGCTGGACTTCAAGTCTTAAGTATGATTACCAAGGTCAAAGTACAACTCAAGAGATTGGTCAGATTTCTGTGAAAACTATTGAAATAACTAATCCACTGCAAGTGAGCACAACTCTTTCAAAAGCAAATATTGATCCAGGACATAGTGTTACTTATACTGCCACATTGACTCCAAGCGAAGAAACACAGGTGCATAGCTTTGTTTTTGATATTCCAAAGAATGTTGAGGTCAAGGATTATTCTGATGAGATGCAGTTTGAAAATAATAATATTGAATGGGCCGGAGTTATTGATGAGGTGCAAGTTTTTGAAGTTGATTTGAAGTTTTTATATGCAGGAAGTTTTGAGCTTAATACTACTGTGGTTAACGAATTTTATAGTGATGTTGAAGAAAAGTATCATAATAAAAGTCAAACAAAATCAAATAAGCTGGTTGTTGATTTAACCAAAATTTCTGCGAAAGTTGACTTCATGCTTGATAGGAAAAGTATTAAAGTTGGCAACAAATCAAATATTAAGGTACTTATTGAAAACAAAGATTCTAAGACTGTGTTATTTGATGTGAATTATTATATTAAGACAGGTTTATTTGGAAACTCACAAGGCACTGTTGAGGCACTTGCTCCAGGTGAAATTGAACAGGTTTATTTTAAGGAGTTTTATGCTCCATCTTTAGAGGAAGATAGTAAGTTTATAATGAATGTTACTGGAAGTTATCGTACACAATTTTATCAGGAGTTTGATTTTGATGCTTCTGATACATTGAGTATTGGTAAAGATCCTGATTTTGTTGCTGAACAAGAACCTAGCCAGGTAGTGCAGCAAGAACAAAAAACAGAAGATACTAGTGAAGAAGAATCAGAAGAAGAAAAACTTGTTGATGATGAGTCAATCGAAGATTCAAATGAAGGGGTAGATGAAAACCCGAAACAAAAAAAGAGTTTCTTTTCAAAGATTATTGATTTTTTTAGGAATTTGTTCTAAACAAACATTGAACCAAACATTGCTGTTAACACTTTTAATAGTAATAAATACACAAGATGAGATGAAACTACAAATACTGGGATGTACTTTACACCGCTTTTGATATTTCCCCTGTTTATTAAGGAGACAATCATTGATGAAAACAGTGCTATCACTCCAAGAGTTATTTTTGAGAATTTAACGAAATCTTCTGGTTGCACTGCGAGCTGTTCAAAGTTAAAGGCGAGGTTTACTGATGCTCTACTAAGTGATGGACCCAGTTTTTGAGAAAATCTTAATAGAATAATTAGGAGTTCATGAGAAAGTGCAAAAAGCAGGGGTGCAATAAATATCACAATCATAGCAATGAATATTACATAAGTAGTGTTCGCAGCGACTATTTCTGCCTTAAGAAGCTTGGTTTCTCTTATGTTATCTACGATTTTATCGATTATTGAAGCAAGTTCAGCTCCACTTCCAAGACCTTCAATAATTAGATTAAGAGACCTTTTGGTCATAGGAGATTCATATTTGTGAGAGAACTCAGTTAATGCTTGTTCAAATGGTTGTCCAGTTGCAACCCTTTTTGATACTATTTGAATTTCTTTTGCCAAAACACCAAATTCTGGTTTCACTGCTTCCCACAGTGCCCGGTCTAAACCAATTCCTCCTTTCACGTTTTCAGAGACTAGTGCCAGATAGCCATCCAAAACATCTTCAATTTTCTTGGTTCTGCTAAATATTTTTAAGTCAAGGTAAGAGTAAACTACAACAAAGATAATAACTGCAATTGCTAGCATTGCTAAAGCAACAAATAGAAATGTGTATAAGAAAAATTGAATTATGCCTTGATTATCCAATGCTGGATATATCAATGAAAAGTAGGCAAACAATGTTAAGATAACACTCAAATAAAATAGTATCCCAAAGTATTTGTAAGGTACCTCAACAATGCCAGCTTTTAGTAAGTATCTTCTTAGGTGTGGTCGTATCTTTTGTGGGATGAACGCCTTTCCAAATTCCTTTAAAAAAAGCAATTTCATATGTCCACCGCTGGCCTAATTGATTTTATTACTGAAATAAATACTAATTGAATAAGAGCAATGAAACATGTCACAATAATTAAAGTTGTGAAGTCAAGGACTATATTGACCATACTTGAAAATATTATGAACATTGAGATTCCAAGTGAAGGCAGTACACACGCTGCTATTAGATAAAATAAAACTATTGAGTTCAACTTTTTTGAATATGCCTTGATTTCAATTTGCTGCCGTTTTGTTATTTCATCCAGTAATTTTTTTAGTGAACTACTTATATCAACACCAGTTTTAAGTGAGTTTAAAATCTGATGAAGAACCATTTGGAATTCATGATTGGCATTATAGTTAATCGCATCTTCTATTGCTTGTTCAATAGGTTTTCCAAGGTTGATGTCATCAACAATTTCTTTAAAATATGATCCTCCCACACCATAACTATTTGAAGCTTTAATCATTGCATTAAATAAGGGCTCACCTGAATCAATTTTCACAAGCAGATATCTAGTTGCAAATAGTATGTTTCGTTTGATGTCTTTATCCCTTCGTCTTATGTATGCCTTTGGTGTGTTTGAAAAGAAAACATAAAGCATAATCAAGGTGACAGGAATCGTAAACATCAATAGTTTTAATGATTCACTATATTTTAATAATATAAAAAATAACATTCCATTAAGTGCTATTGATATTTGAAGTGAAAGCATAAAATTACGCTTCAGAAATTTTTTTGGATCTATGTCCATGTGAGCAGTTCTTAGCTCATTTTTTAACTTGTGACTAGGTCTTGTTAAGGCCTCATATATATTTAATCCTTTCATCTTAAATATCCAAACGGTTGTTGTAGTACATTGCAAAGAATAGACCTAGATCGTTAATGTTCGTCATATCTTCCCGTATCAAATGCTTGATTAATGCTTTTTTATGTTCCAAATCTTTTTTTACATCTTCCCAAGTCATCCCAGTAAATAAATTTAGTGTTTCCATAAGTTTTGTCCATTCGGTCACTTTCTTAAATCTGTTTTCTTTTAGATCCAGCTGGTAGAGCACATTGGCATCTCCACTCTCAACTATTTCTGCAAGTTGGAATGTTCTTCTAACTCCTGTTCTTCTGTTTCTTGATTGGACAAGTATAATTGAGAGAGCAGGCATTAACATTTTGGGTACATCAATAGGTGGATTTGTTAATCTTAGTATTGCTTCACGTGCATCATTTGCATGAAATGTTCCATAAACACTATGTCCCGTGTGCATTGCTTCAAATAACACTTCTGCTTCTCTTTTTCTTCTGATTTCTCCAACCACTATACGATCCGGTCTCATTCTAAGACTGTTTACAACCAAGTCAAGCATAGTTACCTCGCCTTTACCTTCAGGGTTTGCTAGTCTTGTTTCAAGAGGTACCCAATGAATATTTTTTGGAAGAATGATTTCTCTAGTGTCTTCAACACTGATTATTCTTTGATTTGGAGGAAAGAAGTTGCAAACAACATTCAATGTAGAAGTTTTACCAGTTGCTGTTCCACCAGCTATTAACATGGATAGTTCGTTCTGTACTGCCAGCCAAATTATTGCTGCTGCATTTAATGAAATTGTTTTGTTTTTTACAAAATCTACAATTGTCCAAGGTTTTTCAGAGAACTTTCTGATTGTTATAGTATTACCTGCTGCAGATATTGGCCGAAGGGTTGCATTTACTCTATCACCTGTTGCAAGATGTGCATCCAATAAAGGTTTTAATAGTGTGAGTTCTTTTTGTACGTCCCTACCAATCATTGTTGCAAAATGTCGAATTCTTTCTTCAGATGGAATATTAACATTTGTTCTAAGCCAACCAAATTGCTTATGATAAACCCATACAGGTTCTTTTGAGCTGTTTACAACTATCTCTTCAAGTCTTGAGTCCTTTAAGAGAATTTCAATATTACCTAATCCAACATTTTCTCTCATAACATAGGAAATCAAAAGGTTTTTGTTCTTATTGTCAATTTTAGGAAAGTATTTTTCAATTAGAATTATTATTTCTTTTTTGAATCTGTTTTGGATAGAGTGTTGAGCATCTTCTTCTGAAACTGGAATTGTACCGGCTGCTACTTTGGTTACAAATTCCTCTTTTAATTTGTCGAGGATTATATTTGTGTGCTGACTGATATTTAGAATGGAAATTCTGTAAGTTGGAACAAAATCTATTTCAGATTGAAAAATATCAACATGCACAATGAGTTTATCAACATTTATTTGATAACTATCTAGTTGCCTGCTGGTTTGTTCCTTGGCTGTTTGCCGGGTTTTCTCTTGGCCTGAATCCTTGCCTGACTTCTGGTCTGACGCCTGATTTACCTGAGGATTTGACTGTTGGTTTACCGGCGAATTCGTCTTTGGATTTGTGTGTTGTTTTATCATGTTCTATCTTATGTTTTAGTTCAATGTTGGACGGATCTAGTCTGTGTGCTCTTTTGTAGAGCGCTTCAGCCTCAATTGTTTTCCCTCCCTTTTCATAATCATAAGCTTTTGTTAATAATGTATTTACAAGTGCTTGGGATCTCATATCCTTAGGTTGATTATTTTTTTGCATGTATTGCTCATACTTTGATCTGACATAATTCCATATCTTCATGTCTTCAGGGTATTTTGATGAGAATGTATGTAAGGCTGATTTTATTTCAAATAAGATTCTATTTATTTCTTTGGACTCTATTGTCTTATCAAGTTTCTTTACTTGCCCTAAGACTTCTACTTCATGATAAAGCTTACTGATTGCATCAGATATTTTTGATTTTTCTTGCACAAGTGAAAGTGGGAGATGACCATATAACTCCCTGATTGCCTTGTACTTTGATTCTAATACATTAAATTCACTATTATCAATGTGTTCTCTTACATCCACAAGGAGTCTTATTAACTGTTTATATCTTTGTTCAGTGTATTCATCAAAATCTTTTAGCATTGGTTCTTCTGATTTTAATAGCAAATCACGATATAGTTTTAGAATGTTGACTCGAAGATTGGTTTGTTCTTGCATAAATCCAGCAGGCAGAGTTGAGTAATGGTGCAATATTTCATAATAAACTCCATCTGCCATGTCTATGTTACCCTCTTTTACATAATCATTTGACATAGTCAATAATTTGTTGATTCTCTTTGTTTTTACTTCTAGATCAGAAAGTGCATTTTTGTTCTTGTGTATTACAAGAAGTTTGTTTAAATGAATTAATTTTTCTTCAATATCAATTCCTTTTCTACCAATTTGTTTTGGAAGTTGGTTATAGATTTGTCTTGCTTGTTCATATGTTCTTGAAGCTTGTTCAAGATTTCCTTTGCCAATAAACTCATTTGTTTTACGCATTAACTTAACTATAGTTATTCTGTTTTGTGTTACAATTTTAATTTCCTGCTCTTCTTTCACAGCTATTAGTAGAGGAATAAGATTAAAGATTAGTTTTTCAGTTTCAGCTCTTTGTTTAGAATAACCAATAGGAAGCAGATTATATGTCATTCTAATAACTTCGTAAGTTTCAAATGCTTCTTTTACTTGCTTGTGCTGGAGTTGCAGATGAAGTTTTTTTATTAACTCAGTTAATTCTTTTATTTTTAGATTTGTGTATTTTAATAATAATGATTCTCTTAGCTTAACAAGTTTTTCATAACTATCTAATATGCTTCCTTGAATCTTTGCTTTTTGAATTGCATATGTGTTTGGTAAAGCTGAATAAAGTGTCTCAATATCAGTGTATAACTCTTCTGCATGTTTAATATCTCTTCTTAGAAGAACAAAATTTAGTTTTTGAAGTTTAAACCTTATTTGTTTGGATATTTCTTTAGAAGTTTTAGCATGTTCATTTTTTATATGCAGTGACATATCCTTGTTTAACTTAGTGAGCTTGACATCCATTTCTCTTTTAACATCTTGTAAATGAAATGGCAGTTCTTCGTGTCTAACTTTGATTAATTGGTATATTTTATTAGCTTCTTCAAATTTTCCCTGCTCAAGATAGGAATATGCTTTTTGAAGCATAACATTCATATTTTTTGAAAGTTCAGGTAGGATATCCGGAATGTCAAATTCTTCTTTTTTCTCAACAGGTTTATCATCCAAATGCGCTGCAGGATATTTTGGTTTCTTGGGCAGCTTTATCTGTGGAAGTGCTTGTTTTGGTTTTGTTGTTTTTGTTTGTGAAGTAATAAGGTAAGGTGTTGTAAGTTTGTATTTAATTCCTAAAA
This sequence comes from uncultured Methanosarcinales archaeon, assembly GCA_964419615.1. Taxonomy (GTDB): domain Archaea; phylum Nanobdellota; class Nanobdellia; order Woesearchaeales; family JAGVZT01; genus JAANXH01. The sequence goes on from CAYQPU010000025.1 coordinate 21,687, forward strand.
CTCCCTCTTCCTCAAGATAATTTCCCCAAGCTTCCACTGTCACTGTAGGAACTTTTAATATTTCAGCAGCCTCACTAAAAGATATCTCTTTTTTCTCATTAACTAGTTTTACCAGAGAGTCTACATCTGTTTTAATTAGTACATTTTTATCTTCTGGTTTAGAAACTGATTTTTCCATGTTTCACTCTCTTTTTGCAATTGAATCTAGCTTAATTATCCCACATATATACAGATATATAAAAGTTTTGTATTTAAAAAGACTTGTTTAAACACACCTTAGATGCTAAAATACCATGTTTTAAGGGGTTTTTTTGCAATAAATTTATAAACCTAGTAATCAATCTATAAATGGGGATATGGCAAAAGATAATAACTTGTATGATTTAGATGGAGTTGCATACTCTGACAGAGAGTTTAAAGCTAGAAAGGAATATGAACTGGAATTTCATGAAAAAGAGTCACTCAAAGAATTAAAAAAGTGCATTGATAATAGAAAGTATAAGACTGCAAGACAGATTTCTGAGCATCTTGAATATCTTGAAGATTTAATGGAGAAATTAAAGAGAATTATCAGCTTAGAAGAAAGAGGAGGACTAGTTAATCTTTCTTTAAAAAGAGAGTATGGACAAATTAGAGAGCTTTATAATAAGCTTTCTTTGCTTTATAATAAATTTTAATTCTTTTTATTTTGTTAAATTCTGCATTTATAACCCTAAGTGTATGGCCTCATCAGATATCCCAATCATTAAAAGTGATTAATATAGGAAATACTTGAACAACTTTGTCAAGCTTTATTGGATTTGGGAGTTGGTACTTGAACCTTTTTTATTCCAAGTTTTGGAGGTTCACTTTTTTTTGGCATTCCTTTTGTTACTTTGGATTTTGCCAAATCACTTTTTTTTGGTATTCTTTTTGTTACCCGGGGTTTAGGTGGAACCCTTTTTTGCAAAGGTTTACTAGGTTTTCTGTTTGGTTTTCTATCTGGAATTAAGTATTTTCTTTTGTTTTTGTCAAGATCAACAAAATAATCTGCTTCTTTTTTTATTTTGGATGATGCTGTTTTTCCAAATGCCAAAACTTCAGTCCTACATCCAAGTGATTTTAAATGATGTAGTAGATCTGAGAAATCACCATCTCCGCTAACTAAAACAGCAGTGTCTATTTTAGATGCGATTCTCATCATGTCCATTGCTATACCTACATCCCAATCTCCTTTTTTTGCTCCTCCAAAAAATATCTGGAGTTCTTTTGCTTTTACTTCAAAACCAATATTGGTTAGTGCATCAAAGAAATTTGATTCATCTTTTACGTCAGCTTTTATTACATATGCAATTGCTCTAATGAGTTTTCTTCCATCAACACTTTCATTTAATATCGCTTTAAAATTAACTTTTTTCTTATACAAATTTTTTGCAGAGTAATACATGTTCTGCACATCTATAAAAACACCAACTCTTTGTTCTTTATGTCTTGTCATTTTACTACCTCATATTTAATATATATAAACCAATAAGCATTAGTGAAATTGCACATACTTTGCTTATTATTGCTTGTTTTGTTAGTTCTTCTTTTAATATTTTTGGGAAAAATTTTGTGAGGATAACTGCTAAGACAAATACAAATAAACCCTGGAATCCACTCAACACTGAGACAAGTGATGCCACTCCTAATTTGAGAGCATACATTGTGAAGCATAGTGCTATTATGTGTAATAGTCCATTAGCTAAGAGCAGATTTTTTATTGGTTTTTTTAATGCTTTTTGAAAATCTTTTCTGGTTTCTTTGAGTGATAGGAAACTTAGTCCAATAAAGGAACTTATTACAACACCAATTATGAATGAAGACCAGTAGTCAGCAACTTCATAAATATGTTTCATGATAACAATATTTATTCCCCAAAAAAATACAGCTAATAGCATTAACCAAAATCCTTTGGAGACTGTTAAAAGATGTTTTACTTTTTTAACTGAGACTAAAATCCCTCCTGTTAGCATTAGGAAAAATGCAATATATTGCATGTAATTAAGAGTCTGATTTAGAAATATCATTGAGAGTACTAAAACGAACAGGCTTTGCAATGGAAGTAAAGGGATTAATCTTGATGCTTCTTCTATTTCAAACGCTTTAACATATGGTACAAATGCAATCAGACCTAGAAAACTAGCTAAAGATATGAGTAATAACTGATTGAGTGTGGGAAATGAAAAGTTTGTAAAAGGTACTAATAAGAGTACCACAAACCAGATTATTGCTTTGAATACTATTAAGGTGTAGTTTTTAAGGTATTTATCTAAAATGGGCCCTGTCCAGAGTCTTCTGGACAGAATTAACTTAATGGCTTTAGCCATTCTTT
>CAYQPU010000026.1:0-11770 GCA_964419615.1 uncultured Methanosarcinales archaeon
ATTAACTTTACTTTTCAGAATGTAGCAATTCACACATTCTTATAAAAAGTTCTTGGTATCTATCTGCTTCACTTGTTGTTTCATTTTTTAGATCTTGCATCCAATCCAAACTGCCTAAATCATCACTTAGTTGTTGGTATCTTTTTCTGTGCCTTTTTTTGACATTTAGATTATCAATTCTATTTAACTCCTCAATAACTTCTGCGTCTTTACACTCATCCCCAGAAAGATATGTAAGAATAAGCTCGCTTTTTTGCTTCTCATCCAGCTTCAAGTTTAAGAAGATTCTTTCCCTTAACTGGTCAGAAATACTTTCTCTTCTAAATCCTGTCGTTCTTACATGATAATAACTTGTTTCTCTAAATTCATCATCAATAGCCCTTGCCATACCCAGCCAATGAGCATAAATATTCCTGAATTGGTCAAATAAATAGTTATTAACATCATCTGGAGTAGTGTCCATATTCTTTTGAATTAACTCAACTAAACTATCCAATTGATGTTTAATCTTATACCAATTGTTATCTAAAGTAGGATCCAAATTTTCAACATAGTGTCTGTGCCATCTACCTACTTCACATTCAAGATTAGTTAATTCACTTCCAAGTCCAGCACGAATTGGTCGTGGCCAATGAGTCCCAGGCATAATTATGGAAATTCATTATATTTAATAAGAATTATTCAAAAAAATTCCTTAAATTAAGTAAAAAGCTATTCTTTACCAAGGAATCATCGATCCATATCTCCCATTATTTACTTCCTTAAATTGCCTACTATTTGGATAAGTTTTTGGACCCAAAGAACCAATAGCTTCCCAAGCTCTTCTGACTCCCAATTGGATAGCCTTAACTGGATCTTGTTCAAATGTTAAATATTCCAAAACCCCTGCAGCAAGTGCATCACCAGCCCCATTAAGATTTGTTAAAGGATTTGGAGGAATTGCTTTTGCAGTATAATGACCACTATGATCAGCAATCATTGCACCTTTATCTGCAAGCTTTAGAACAGCAACCTCACAATCAGCTAATAATATCTTTGCAGCCTCAATTCTATGTTGAGTATCATTATAAATATCAAGATCATGCTTATGTCTCATCTCTTCAACATTTGCCAGAATCATATAAACACGCTTTTTAAGAATCTGATTAAGTAATTCAGCACCTATATCTAGATGATACTCAGATGAGAAGTCTGTCACAATATTACCCAGATCTGGATCATTATCATTTATCTTTCTTGCTTGCTCAACTATTGCCCATGTAACTTCTGGACTATCTGCAATCTTATATTGAGTTAGCACAACATGACTTGATTGTTCTAGTAAACTAACTGGAATATCAGCTGGCTCTAAAGCAACAGTTGCACCGAGATCAACAGCGAAAGTCCTATCTTCATTCCAATCATGCAGTAAAGTAAAGATCTCGCATGATTTGTACCCTTCCACTCTTTTTAAGCACCTGACAACACCATAATCTGATAAATCACTAATAATGCCATCACCAATCTCATCAGGTAGACCCAGTTCTCCTCCAATTCCTGCAAACAATGCTGATGGCACTCCTGCTTTGGCTAACACACTAACAATATTAGGTCCTGAACCTCCAAAAAATGTTTCGCATTCTAGTTCCCCAGACTCAATCTTGCCATTAAGATATTTCTTTGTTCTCTCAAAAGAACCTTCTGCGGTATTAGAATCTGCCTCAAGTAGCTGTAATTCATCAAAAACCCTTTTTGGAACATTTTTAACAGTATGCTCAAGCATAGGGTTTCCAAAATTAAATACATAAGTCATTTTATTACAAAAATGAACAACTCATATTCATATATAATATTTACTATTTTTAAGTATACACATACGGATTATTTTGTTAATCCATACTTATCTTCAAAGTCTTTGACTTTGAAAAACTTACCTTTTCGGATCTTATCTAGCTTTTCCAGGTAGTTCTTTTTGGCTGTGGGTTCTTCAATTACCAAAGATCTTCCTAAACCATTAATATATTCTTTAATACTGATTTTCCAATTCTTCTTATTAGAAAAATGCCCCGTCCGGGACTTTCGATAAAACAACAAATGTTGTGTTTGTTCGAACCCAGGTCGTCGCCTTTCTCCAATCTTAAACTCGAGAGGGCGAAATGATTAGTTGCCCGATCTTTTACTAAACTCAACCTAAAATAGTGACTGGTTTGTCACGTGTCGTGGCTATCTAGTATAAAATATAGGCCACGTCAAGGGACTGCAAGTCCCTTATGTTTTGGTCGACCTTTTTTTAAAAGGTCGTTTTGGTCGAGCTTTTGCGCTGCGCGGAAAAGATCGCCGGACTACACCAACGGGGCATACTCCCAAAGAAGCAGATCGTCCTTTTTAAAGTTTATCATAATTACATGAACTCTATGGACAATGGCAGCAACAGTCTCCTTGTACAATAGGTGCTTTCTCATTCCTAAGTCCCAGAACATATTGAGTGTGATACATACTATTCATCAAAAACATTGATAAAAACTCTTGATTACTCCTACTTTTAAATTCTGATCTAATCAATAATTTGCTTCTACAATCAAGTATGGCAATATCATAAAACCCTGATTTTTTAAAACAAGATGCACCCCACCTAAGTTCAGATAGATTAATCTCTGTTTCCAAAAAACCGTCTCCTTCGTGATTTGTAAACCTAATATGTACTTGTTCAACATCTTTTGGAGGCTTGTGTGAAACATAATCCGTAAAAATCTTATAATCCGCAATTGGATATGGTAATCTCTCATTATCATCTCCCATAATAACATACTGTATACTATTCCATGCAGTACAAGCAGAAAGAGTTTCTGAACCGTTAAACTCTTCTAGTTTCCTTAGAATCATTGCTATGTTAGAACCCAGAAAGTTGTAAGAATAATTCAATGCACTTATTAGATCTAAGTAATCAGAATTATTCATTTTTCATAAACATTTCTATGCTGGTGTTTCTTCTCTTTCATAAATATCAGCAGCTTGCACAACTAACTCAACTGATGCAATTGCCATTCCATAATATTGTTCTGCTACAAAAAGCAGTTCTAGTGGTTTAAGTTGGTAGAATTCATCAGCTTGGAAAACTCTTGGAACTAAAAAAATATCATTTGATGCAGCAACAAACAAACCTTCATTTGCAGCATATTCTAAAAACCTTCTTGCCTCAGTTTTTTCCATGGCTTCTGGAATATATTCAGCGAGAAGTAACTTGGTTGTGACCTTCTGATCACCAGGTCTGTTCATTATGTATGTCAGATTATCTGGTGTTAGTGGAAACAAATGGAATTCACTACTAGTCATAATGTCATTAGCTTTTATTTCTATGGGTGCTAGAACCTGATCCAAGAACTGTGGAAACATTTCAGTACTTTTTAAAATCAGGAACATAAGCATATCATAACCTAGTTCTTCGATTTTGTGCTCAGCTAATCCTTCCTTTACACAGGCAGAAATCACAAAATCTGCTTCTTTTAATGCTTGATATCTCTGTTGAGAATTATCTCTAAATGAAACATCTCCAACAACAGCTTCAATCATATCAGTATCTCTTTGTGTGCCCATTGCAGAAATAAAATCTCCAAAATTACCTAAGGGGTAAAGTAAAAAATCAAATTGAGTGTAAATTTCGAAAATCTCTTGAATTTGAGGTATTAGTCCTTGATTCTTTTCAGAAAAATGTTCCTTCATTAAGTCAAATAATCTTGTTTGTAGTTTTGCTGGCATGTTTATCGACTCCTTGCTTTTATATTATAACTTGAGGAAGTGAAAATCATATTTATACCTTTCTCTTTTAACCACTCTAGCATAATAAAGAAAATAAGAATAAAATTACATGAAAACAATTATATATACCTAATTAAACCAATGCATAATGGAGATTTGTGTTGTGATCCCTTGCTTAAACGAAGAAAAATACATAGGAACAATTCTTAATGATCTAAAAAATCAAACCAAAAAACCGAATAAAGTAATTATTGCAGATGCTGATTCAAGTGATAACACAAAAAAAGTAATCACTTCATTCAAAAAAGATCTTAAAATAAAACTAATCAAAGGAGATATGCCGTGGACCAGCAGAAACAGAGGTGCCAGACTCAGCAGTAAAAACGCATTAGTCTTCTTTTTTGATGCAGATGTTTCTATTGACAAAGATTTTATCGAAAATGCTATCAAGGAAATGCAAAACAAAAAGTTAGATGGATCCACTTGTCATAACCTTCCGTTTTATAGAAAATGGGAAAAAGGGTACAAAAATAAATTTTTCAGATCTGTTGATTCATTCTACTATTTTATGCACAATCTTGGGTTGGACTTTTTAGCATTTTTCAAATTTCCAGTAGCAACAGGCACATGTATAATCTCAACTAGAAAAGCATTTGATAAAGCAGAAGGTTTTCCAGAACACATGACAGCGTTTGAGGATTCTGAATTTGCTAGAAGAGTTTCAAAAAATGACAAATTTGGCATATTAAAGTCAGTAAAGGTTAAAGTCTCAACAAGGCGATTTGATAGTAAAGGTAGATTCGTATTCCAGCTTAAACTACTTTTATATGCTGTACTATTCCCATTGTTTAATATTAACAAACAAATGCAGTATTTTGACAAAAGGAAAAAAAGAAAGAAAAAATCAAAATAACATGAAATACAAAGGATTCACATTAGACCCTTTTCAAGAAGAATCAATAAAATCAATAGATAATAATCATTCTGTTGTTGTATCAGCACCTACTGGTTCTGGAAAAACACTAATTGCAGATTATATTATTGGTAAGTATTTAAATAAAGGACTTAGGGTAATCTACACAGCACCAATCAAAGCATTGTCAAATCAAAAGTACAAAGAATTCTGTGCAGACTTTGGTAAAGATAACATCGGTCTGTTAACCGGAGATATTGTTATTAACTCACAAGCTCCAATCTTAATCATGACCACCGAAATCTACAGAAATATGGCAATATCTAATGATAAGGTCGTGGATAAAGTTAGCTATGTTGTTTTTGATGAAATTCACTTTATTAATGACTATGAAAGAGGATACGTCTGGGAAGAATCAATAATATTTTCAAAATCACATGTTAGATTTTTGTGTTTATCTGCAACGATCCCAAACTCAAAACAATTTGCTGACTGGATAATGGAAATAAAAAAGCACCAAGTGGATGTAGTTATCAACACAAAAAGAAATGTTCCATTATACAGATACTTTTACACAAACGAACTTGGAATCTCAAACCTACAAAAAGTCAAAGAAGTAATGGAAATACCTCGAAGAAGAGCAAAGAAAAAACATAGAATAATTTCCCCTTCTCATATTGAACTTGTAAAAGAAATTAAAGACAAGCTACCTTGTTTATTTTTCAACTTCTCTAGGAAGAGATGTCAAGAATCAGCACTAGAACTATCTAAATCTAGAGTCTTTCAGACTAATCCTCAAATAAGTAAGCTTGTAAGAGAAAAATTATCCCAGGCAACTCCAGAAATAAGAAGACTTAAATCAACAGGTCTATTAAGAAGCGCACTAAACTATGGAATTGCTTTTCATCATGCAGGGCTATTACCAATAATAAAAGAACTGGTTGAAGATCTATTCTCAAAAGGACTAATCAAAGTCTTATATACCACAGAAACATTCGCAGTTGGAATAAACATGCCCGCCAAAACAGTCTGCTTTGAATCTTTAAGAAAATATGATGGAAGATCATTTCGACTACTAAATTCAAAAGAATACTTTCAAATAGCTGGAAGAGCAGGTAGGCGAGGAATTGATGACAAAGGTTTTGCAATTGCAATGATTGACAGGCGTGATTTTAGCTATCCAAAATACAAAAAAATAACAGATAAAGACATGGATCCAATTAAATCACAATTTAGATTGTCAGTTAACACTGTTCTAAACTTAGTTGATCAACACTCAAAAAAAGATATTGACATAATCCTAGGAATGAACTTTCACAACTACCAAGAATACGGCAAAGAGTACAAAAAAAGAAGAGGCGTTGCGTATCTAAGATTTCACAACATAAGCAAAAAATTAAAAAGATTAGGTTACATAGAAGAAGACTCACTAACAGAAAAAGGGAAATTTGCATCAAAAATATATTCTGATGAAATCCTAACTGGAGAAATCTTTGCAACTGACTTTTTCCGTCAATTCAATGATTATCAACTAATGCTAATTCTTGCTTCAATAATTTACGAACCAAGAGAAAAAAACATGTTCTACAAAAAATTCAAATCAGGTGATCTCAGTGATCTGCAAAGAGCAGTTAATACACTCGGGAGCAATAAATTTAGATCTTTGTACTATCTAACTGCACTTGTAAGTCCATGTTACAATGGCTACTCGTTGTTTGATATCCTTGACAACACTAACCTTTTGGAAGGAGATGTAATTAGATTCTTTAGGCAAATTCTTGACAGAATTGGTCAAATACTGAATGCAACCACAGACCAAGATCTAATTGATAAAATGTATAACTGCCAACATATTGTGCACAAATGCATTGAAGATGTAAACGCAATATAGAAGCAAGCAACTGGAGGATTAGCTCCGCCTTGGCCAATTATGTGAGTGAGACTTGAATCCTCCTTGGATGTAATAAGGAACAGTTTGTTAATTCTCAAGAAGCATAGTGTGGAAAATTTACTCCTTGCTAACAAACTGTCTCACGAACAGGCCAGGTGGAGATAATTCTCCTCTTTTTAATCTCATAACGTAAACTATAAATACATCTTATCTACTAAACTATGTTCATGGACTTAAACACACCAATATTCCTTGGAAACACCTGGCAAAGTGTGATTATTTTTGTAGCTGTAATTCTAGCAGCAACTGTTATTGGTAAAATAATTGAAATAATTTTTAAAAGAATATTCCATAAATTAATGAAGAAAACCAAAAACAAGTTTGATGACATTATTGTTGAGGAAGTAGGTCATATTATATTCCATTTAATGCTGGTAGCTGGTATTTATGGTGCATCATTAACCTTAACTTTAACAGATACAATCAGGATATACTATGGTAAATTCATAAAAATCTTAATAATATTCATAGTAACCCGATTCCTATTATCATTCTGGAACTCAGTATTAACAAAAGTAATTCATCCAAAAGTAAAAGCAACAGAGAATGATCTTGATGACTTATTACTGCCAGCACTTAGCAAAACACTAAAAGGCTTAATCGTTGTCATGGCTGCTCTTGTTGTAATGAGTGACCTTGGATTTAATGTCCTTTCATTTGTAGCGGGACTTGGAATAGGTGGTTTGGCATTAGCAATGGCATCCAAAGATTTTGTAGCAAATTTGTTTGGAGCTTTCTCAATCTATTCAGATAGGATGTTTAAAATTGGAGACCGGATAAAAGTAAAAGGAGTGGAGGGAAAAGTAGTTGATATCGGCCTTAGAAGTATAAGGTTAAAACAAAAAGATGGCACAACAATAATTGTTCCAAACTCTTTAATGACCACAAACCCAGTTGAAAACAAAGATTTTAGTTTTCTTAAAAAATAATCAACTTAGGCAAATTAAAGAATAAGTATTTATAATCTCTCTTAAAACAATTTTTAATGGTAAAAAAAATTGCTATTGTTGGAGCAGGGTTTGCTGGCTTATCAGCTTACACTACCCTTCATAAATCAAACAACTTTGACACAACTCTAATTGACAAAAGACCCAGCTTTGAATACACTCCCTCCTTACCATTCTGCTTAAACAATCCTAACTACATTAAGAAAATCACTTTTCCTTATAAAAAATACTATAAAGATTTTGTGCAAGCAGAAGTTACAAAAATAACCCATAAGCAAGTTAACACTAAAAACAAAACCTTTGATTATGATTACTTAATCTATGCAGCAGGTTCATCTACAAATTTCTATGAAAACAAATCCTTTGAAAAAAACACATATCCACTAAAAACTATAAATCATGTTAAGGCTCTTAATAAACAACTCAAAACAGCACAAAATGTAACTGTGGTTGGTGGAGGATACACAGGCGTTGAGATTGCAGCAGAACTTGTAAAACATCATCAAGTAAACTTAATTCATTCTCAAAACAAACTACTAAACAATCTTCCGTCGAAAGCTGGCAGAATAGCTCAGGAGTACCTAATCAGAAACAAAGCTAAAATATACTTTAAAAGCAAGGTTAGCTCATGTACTCAAGACAGCATTACATTAAGTTCTGCAAAAACGCTTCAAACTGATCTGATAATATTAGCAGCAGGCATCAAGCCAAATGATGAACTAATCACAAACCTTAACTCAAAGAACATATTCACAGCAGGAGACTGTTCCCCAGACTCACTTAGAACAGGTCATCATGCAATAGTGCATGGAAAAGAGGTTGCAAACAAGATACTTGATAAACCAATCAAAAAACACAATCAATCACCAATGCTTGTATCATTAGGAAACAAATACGGGATTATCATAAGTTACAATAAAGTTCTGCCAACTTATTTAACAGGAATAATAAAAAAAGTAGTGGAACAAAAAACATTGTTCCAATTCAAAAAACTACTTTTTTAGATCCATTATTGAACAGCTATTAGGTTTAACTATATATGTAATCAAAGCTGCAAACAATAACAATGGGTATCTAAAATCTGCCCAGCCATTCTTTAAATGCACAGTAATTACAGCAACAAGCATGATTATAGCTAATAATGTAGCTGGAATCTTTGTCCATAAACCAACCAATAGCATTAACCCACCAACCAACTCAATAATCCCAATCACAACTGCTAATGCTGCTGCTAGAGGAAAACCAATACCTGCTAGCATTCCTGAAAAACCTTCAATCCCAGGTGCTCCAAATAATTTCCCATAGCCTGCAATAATAAAAATCAAACCAATAACAACTCTTAGCAGCAGATCTCCATATTTAGAATATTTTTCAAGTTTCATTATATCACCAAGAATTAAACAAAAAGCAGAATATTTAAAGTTGATCTTTAAGGGTTCAACACAAAAATGTACACCAAATCAGCACATAAATCATAATTAGTTGCTATCAAACAATGTAAAATAAACTTTATATACCATGGTGAATTTTAAAGTTTAATGGAAGATTGTCCAGAGTGCGGATGTCAAGTAGCGTTTCAAGAAGGATGTAGAAAATGCCCAGCATGTGGTTGGGGAATGTGTGGTTAGGACTATCGAAATCTTTAAATATTCACAACTAACTTAATCATTAACTGTATGAATAATCTTACAGCAGTTTCCCCCATAGAAGGTAGATACAAAAAAATTCTTGATCTTAGTGAATATTTTTCAGAGTATGCATTAGTAAAGCTCCGTCTATATGTTGAAATAGAATACCTTATTGTACTATCAAAAAACAAAGTAATCAGAAAAATATCTGATGAAGAATTATTAATTCTAAAAAATATTCATAAAAAATTTAATTTGGAAGAAGCAAAGCAAGTAATACAAATTGAAAAAACAACAAACCATGATGTAAAAGCAGTAGAACTTTACCTTAGAAACAAAATTGAAGACACATCACTAAAAGATCTAACTGAATTTGTTCACTTTGGACTAACATCGTCAGACATTAATAACATAGCATATTCACTAATGATAAAACAATTTTTAGAAAACATCTATGTACCAACAATAAAGCAACTGCTTAGAAAACTCTTAGATCTTGTAGAAGAAACAAAAGACATTCCAATGCTAGCAAGAACTCATGGCCAGCCTGCATCTCCAACAACATTTGGAAAAGAAATTGCAGTGTTTATGGACAGACTCACAACTCAGGTATCATCACTAAAGCAAATAAAATTAACTGCAAAGCTCAATGGAGCAACTGGAAATTATAATGCACATATGATTACATATCCTGATATTGATTGGCAAGAGTTTAGTAGCTTCTTCATAAAATCCCTTGATTTAAAACCCAATGAGATCACAACTCAAATTGAGCCAAGAGATAACCTAGCCAATTTATTCCATAATATAATCAGAATAAACAATATCCTACTTGATTTAAGTAAAGACATGTGGCTATACATCAGCCAGAATTACCTAATTCAGGAAACAGTAAAGGCAGAAGTTGGATCTTCAACAATGCCTCATAAAGTAAATCCAATAGACTTTGAGAATTGTGAAGGTAATCTGGGACTAGCAAATGTAATCTTATCACACCTTGCAAACAAACTCCCAATATCCAGAATGCAACGTGATCTAAGCTGTAGCACAGTAATGCGAAATATTGGTGTGGGATTTGCTCACAGTATAATTGCATATAAAAGTTGTTTTAAAGGTTTAAATAAAATCAAACCAAATAATAAAGCAATGCTTGAAGATCTTAGAAAGCATCCTGAAATACTCACTGAGGCAATTCAGACAATCCTTAAAAAACAAGGAGTAGTGTCTGCTTATGAAGAAATAAAAAAAATATCTCGGGGTAAATCTTTATCACAAGAGGAAATAAACACATTATTGTCAAAACATAAAATGCAGCCTATTAAACCTGAAGAATACATAGGATTAGCTGAAAAACTAGCTCAAAAAGCAATAAACAAAACAAAGAAATTTCTATGAGGTGATGTAAGATAACAGCAACAGTAGTCGTAGGTCTCCAATGGGGAGATGAAGGGAAAGGAAAAATAGTTGACTTATTAGCAGAAAAAGTAGAAGCAGTAGCAAGATTCCAGGGAGGGAATAATGCTGGCCACACAATTGTCCTAAATAAAGAAAAATATAAACTTCATTTAATACCTTCTGGTGTATTATATCCTGAAAAAAAACTTTGTATTGGAGCTGGAGTTGTAGTAAACCCTCAGGTTTTAATGGGAGAGGTAGCAGGTCTACAAGCAAAAGGAATTGAGCCTAATCTATTAATCTCTGAAAAAGCACATGTAATACTTCCGCTTCACATCTTACAAGACAAAATAACAGACAAAGCTCAAGGCAAACTATCGGCAGGTTCCACTCACAGAGGAATATCACCTGTTTATTCTGATAAAGCAGCAAGACATGGAATTAGGATGGTTGATCTTTTGGACAAGCAAATCTTGTCAGAAAAACTTGACTATCTAATTAAAGTAAAACAAAACTTCTTCATGAGTAACGGTGGGGATGCAGAATTTGACAAAGAAAAACTAATGAATCAACTCATGGATTATGGTGAACAACTATCAAAATACATCTGTAATGTATCAATTGAACTAAATAACCTTCTTGCAAGTAATAAGCCCATTTTGTGTGAAGGTGCCCAAGGAGTAATGCTCTGTGTTGATCATGGACTATATCCTTATGGGACATCATCTAATCCAATTGCAGGTGCAGCATGTACAGGCCTTGGAATAGGTCCAACACATATCAATAGAATAGTTGGAGTTGTCAAAGCATACACATCAAGAGTAGGAAAAGGACCAGTTCCAAGTGAAATCTTTGACAACACAGCAGATCACATAAGAGAATTTGGTAAAGAATATGGTACAACAACAGGAAGACCTAGAAGAATTGGTTGGATTGATCTTGTAACTTTAAGACATGCAATAATGATAAATGGGGTAACAGAAATCGCTCTAACCAAAGTGGACATATTGTCCGGGATGCAAGAAATCAAAGTTTGCACTCATTACACACATCATGGGAAAAAAATTCTTAGCCATCCATCAAACCTAGCAGTGTTTAGGAAAAGTGAGCCAGTGTACAAAACATTTGAAGGATTTGAATTTGACAAAATAAAAAAATATAAGGACTTTCCAGAAAATGCACGAATATACATAGAATTTCT
>CAYQPU010000026.1:11780-23701 GCA_964419615.1 uncultured Methanosarcinales archaeon
AAAAACAACTTAAAACACCAATAACAATGATTGGTATTGGTCCCGGAAGAAAAGAGTTGATTAAAAAATGACTTATGACGTGATAATTGTTGGAGCCGGACCGGCAGGATTATTTGCAGCATATGCCCTTGGGGATCAGAAAAAAATCTGTTTAATAGATCAGGGTAATCTGGTAAGCCAAAGAGCATCAAGTGAGGCCATGTGTGGTGTTGGTGGTGCTGGGACTTTTTCAGATGGTAAACTTCACTTTTCTCCAGTCTTAAGTCATGAAAAAATTCTTCATTTATATTCAGAAAAAGAATACCTGGAATACTTAGATGAAGTAGACAAGATATACACAAAATTTGGGGTGGATACAGAAACTTTTCCAAAAGATCAAGGTGCTGTTGACGAATTAGTAAGTGAGGCACAAAAACAAGGAATACAGCTCTATGTAAGAAAAATAAAGCATGTTGGTTCTGATAAACTACCTAAGGTAGTCCAGAATTTTGAAAAACACCTAATCGCTAAAGGGGTTGAATTTAGAACCAATATTCGAGTAATGGACATCAAAGTTGAAAATGGAAACTGTAGTGGAGTTAAACTATCCAATGGAAAAACACTCAATGCTTCTGATGTAATACTGTGTCCTGGAAGAGTAGGTGCAACATGGACGCAAAAGATTGCAAACAAATACAATATACCTTTTAATTATGAAAAAATTGAAGTTGGAGTAAGAGTGGAATTTCCAGCAACAGTTATGCAAAAATATGCTGAGCTTATGTACGAAGCAATCTTTAAAATGAGTACTCCCACATTTGATGACAAAGTCAGAACCTTCTGTCCTTGTCCAAAAGGAATTGTGTCCACTGAAAAGTATGATAAATTTGTATGTGTAAATGGTCACTCAAATGCTGAAACAAAAACAGAAAACTCAAATTTTGCCTTAGTATCTGAAGTGGAACTAACTGAGCCACAGGAAAACACAACAGAATATGGAAAAACAATTGGGCAGGTAGCAAATGTAATAGGTGGAGAAAAACCAATTGTTCAAAGATTATGTGATCTTAGAGCAGGAAGAAGAAGTACTTGGGGCAGAATAAGAAAAAGCTATGTTGAACCAACTCTAAAACAAGTAACGCCTGGAGACATAGCAATGGTGCTTCCACATAGAATAGTAACAAATCTTCTAGAAGGATTTGAAATGCTTGAAAAAGTAATGCCTGGAATAAACAGTGGTGGAACACTGCTATATGCACCAGAAATTAAATTCAGAGCTTCAAAAATCCAGACTGGAAAATACCTTGACACAGAACTTAAAAATCTGTATGTTGCTGGAGACGGTGTTGGATTGTCTGGAAATATTGTAGGAGCTGCAGCAACAGGATTAATGGTTGCAAGAGGAATAATTAAAAATAGAAAATAAAAAAATAAAGAAATAAGTTTACCTTCTCTTCTTTCGTCGAGCAGGTTTTCTTTTAGCTGGCTTTCTTTTGGCAGGCTTTTTTCTTTTAGCAGGTTTCTTTTTTCTTGCAGGTGCCTTTCTCTTTTTCTTAACTGGCTTTTTTCTCTTGACTGCTTTTCTCTTCTTTTTCTTGCCGCCTCTAGCCATCTTTGCTCTAGAAATGTCTCCGTTCTTGTCAACAAAGTATAGCCAGCCTTTCTCTTTTTTAACGCCAACTTTTGCTACTTTTTGTGCCATTTATTTACCTCACCTTTTTTTTGTTTAGAGTTAACCTAAACTATGATCATTTGCATCAAGCTTATTTATAAAGTTTGTGTTTTTGTCGTCGGTGTAGGATTGGGTAAAAGTGATTTTGCTTAGAAGTTGTTAGCATTAGGTTCATACTTTGTTGTGAGTGCAATCAAAAACTTTATTAACTGAAATCAACACCTAGTCACTTAACATGAAAAAAAGTGATTTAGTTCATTGTTAGAAATCTATTTTTACTAGTTACCATAATATTCTCATCAAAACTACATAGGTAGCTCTGCTACCCAAAAAAAAGATTTTATCCTCTATAAATTAGATATTATTATTTGAATTACTGATAAGTATCCCATTTTTAGTCACTAACTCGTGACGACAAAACCAAAAGATTTAAATACTAGTTATACCTTACTATAGTTTGATACAAAATGACAAAACTAATAATCCAGGATAAAGCAGTCAAAGCTGCTGATCGTGTTCATTGTTAGTTGTAAATCTATTTTTAATATTTTTAATAATAACATCTTGAACAATAATTCTCAATTTACAGATAGCAATGCAATCCAACCAACGCAGGCACAGACGGACTTTTGTCAAAACCAAAAGTCCTATTCCATTGAACAGAACCGTAAACTATGCACAGAAAAATGCTTTGCATTTTTGGTGTCCAGGAAATTTAGTGATTTCCTTGATTTAAGAACCTATTCAATTACATCTGGCCAAGGTTGGATTGCATTGGAATTTCTGAGAAATCCAGCCATGGTGCTGGTCGGACTGGGGTTGGGCCCTTCGGGCTGTCCGACGAGGAGCAAAGCGACGACAGCTACCATGGATGGCTGGATTTCATCATTATCATCTATATTATATAGACTATGGAATGGCAGTGGTGGTGTAATGGTAGCACTTTGGACTGTGGTGACCTTTTACAAAAAGCTCAACCAAAAGATGGGCGACATTCAGCTTAAAAAAACGCTGAAGTCCCCTGTAAAAAGTTGCAGATCTCCAATAGCGCGGGTTCGATTCCCGTCTACTGCCCCATTCATTAACAAATTACCTTTATCTAATATGTTTCATAGTTGTTAATTCTAATCATTAACTAAATGGATTTTTTTGTGTAATTAATACAAATCTAAAACTTAAACAAACAGCCGACTGGGCTTTAAACAGGGAGGAAACAAAATGAAAACAACAAATGAGGCTAAGGCGTTAAAAGACGCTGGATATGTTCACAAGAATTTGTGAAAACTGTGTATGTAAGGCAAGGAGGTGTGAAAATGAAACGATCTAGCGACTATGTTGACAGGCTTAGAGAATGGAATAAAGCACAAGTTCTTGGACTAGCAAAAAGAGGATTGCTAAAACCAGATATAAACCCTATGACTACTTTGATTATGAACACAATGATTACAACAATGGGAGTCAAAGCAAAGCAAGAAGTAGTGGAAAAAATCTCAAAGATAGCACTTAGAGGAGCACAAGCACCTGAACGAACAAAAAATGTAGGTGTTGGGATAAGTTATGGTCCAGGATTTAGAACACAAATGCCTATTGAGTCAATGTATGAACCAAATGATGGATTTAACCAAGGTTCAGCATTAACCCTAAAAGAAAAACAAGGAGACTTTTGGATTCAATGTGACTATGATGGAGAACTAAAGATGCCTGTGAATATTTGGGAAGGTCCCTCATGGTACCCTAGACAGATTCCAAATAAGGAAGATCCAGAAAACCCATTTACACTATCTCAGTTAGTCCAAAGTGAGCTAGGTGTTCTGATGCTAAGTATCCCAGATAAGGATGGATTTCAGAGATGTACCTACATAGAGAGAGATGAAGGATGCAAAATGTGTGGTATGGAAACAGATTACCAACCACTCACACCAGAATTATTGGTTGAGATAGTTGAGATGGATCTGCAGGAAAACCAGACAAATATAACTATGACTGGGGGAAATAACTACACCGCAGATAGGGGGATTAAAAAATACATCCCTTTTGTAGAGGCACTCCGCAAAAGATTTGGAGAAGAGTTGCCCATACAACTTGAGATCAGTCCACCACAGCAGGAAGAATATCTGGAATGGATGGCCGAAAATAAGTTATCAGCTTGGTTTAATCTAGAGATGTTTCCTTTTGACAAAGCTTCAGAAATTCTTAGGGAGAAGGTGATGCCAGCCAAGTCAAAGATTCCTTTAGAAGACTATTTTCAGAGCTTTAAGTTCCTAAACAATAGAGGACTTGAAACATACAGCGTGTTGATTGCAGGGTTGCAACCTCTTGAAGGAATCTACAAGGGAGCAGAAGCTCTCGCTGAAATAGGAACAACAACCGCAGTATTACCCTTCAAACCAAATGCTGACTCAGCATATCAAAGCAGGTTCCCTTGTTCTGTACCTGAGTTTATAGAGGCAACAATGGGTGTTGATAAAATACTGAGGGAAAGAGGATTAGACCTTACATCAAGAAGTGAGAACTGGTGTTCAGGCTGCGGAGGATGCGGAGCAGACAGAAACTATGCATTCAACAGAGAGCAAATAGTTGAGGCTTGGTCAAAATGAGAAGAGTAACAAACTGCGAACTCTATAAGGCAATAGGTCCATATTCTTATGGATGTTTTGCCAATTTTTTATTTTTTTCCAGTGGAATAACAGGTATAGATCCAAAAACAAATACCTTAGTGAATGCTTCACTAAAAAAAGAAATCACGCAGCTAATGGAAAACATAGACAAATTATTGAGAACTGTTAATCTGAAATTTTCAGATGTAATCAAAGTGACAGTATACTCCACAAACATATCTCTTTACAAGGAATTTAACAAAATCTATAGAGGATATTTTGAATCAAGTAACTATCCTGCACGAACTTTTGTTGAAGTAAGTGATCTACCAGGAAAAGCTAGATTTGAAGTTGACTTAATTTGCACAGCAGGTGAGCAAGATGAAAGAAATTAGACTTGATTATGCTGATGTAAAATTCCCACCGAGTAATAGAGTAGTTAAGCAACTCTCATCAGAACTCAATAAAGTTAATCTCTATCCAAGAAAAATTTACCTAAAGCTAAAACAAAAACTAGCAGACTACTGTAATGTAAGTCCAGATAATATTTTATTGACAAATGGTTCAGATGAGGCAATTGATCTGATCACAAATGCATATGGAAAAACAGTTTTAGTACCTGCTCCAACATTCTCAGAATATGAACGAGCAGCATTAAGGAATAAATGCAATATCAATAAAGTCAACTGTTTAAAAGGAAAGGATTACTCAACCAATTTTTCTGATAATGATTTAGCTAAGTCAAATCTTGTGTGGATCTGCAATCCAAATAACCCAACTGGCACAACAATTCCCGAAAAAACAATAGATTATATTCTGAAAAGATCAGTAGGATATGTTGCTGTTGATGAATGCTATTATGAATTCTCAAAAAAAACTGTAATTCCTCTTCTAAAAGAATTTCAAAACTTGATTATAATAAGAAGCATGTCAAAAGGATTTGGCCTTGCTGGGTTAAGACTTGGTTACATTATTGCTGACAAGAGAATAATTAATGAATTAGAGCAGAGAAAACAGATTTTTAGTGTTAATCGAATTGCAGCAAAAGCAGGGTTGCTTGTTTTAGAGGACTTACAATACTATAAGAACTCAATAAATAATTTAATTGAGAACAGAGAAGAATTTAAAAAAGATCTTACTATTTTAGGTATTAATGTATTTGAATCAGACACAAATTTTGTGTTCATTTGTTTTAAAGACAAATATACAGTAGAGAAAATATACTCTTGCCTTAAAAGCAGAAGAGTATTTGTGTTTCCTGCTTGGGACTCAGAATTCTCAGGACCAGCAGGTTTTTCTCTAAGAATTGCAATAGGAGGAATAGAAGATCTAAAGATTATAGCAAAATATTTAAAAGAAGTTTTGGATAAGTGATTAATATGAAACTAGAAACAGCAAAAGGAGTGAGAGATTTTCCTCCAGAAGAGAAAATAATCAGAGAAAAGGTAGTTAATACTCTCAAAACAGTCTTTGAAAAATACGGCTTTAATCCATTTGAACAGCCAATCATAGAAAAACTTGATGTACTAACAGCAAAGTTTGGAGCAGGAGAATCCTCAGATGTTTACAAAGAAATCTTTAAACTTACAGATCAGGGAGAAAGAAAATTAGGGCTTAGGTTTGAACTAACGCTTGGACTATGCAGATACATAGCCATGAACCCAAAAATAAAACTTCCTTTCAAACGCTATGAAATAGGTCGGGTATACAGAGATGGGCCAATCAAGCTTGGCAGATACAGAGAATTCTGGCAATGTGATGTTGACATAGTTGGAACAGGTTCAATGATAGCAGATGCAGAAATCATTGGAATTTTGGCAGAAGCATTTGAAAAACTTGAGTTTGATGTTGAAATTGAGGTAAGTAATAGAAAGCTATTAGACGGAATGCTAGAACAAGCAGGAGTAAAAGAATCTTTAAGAAAAAAAGCTATGATAAGCATTGACAAACTAAAAAAAATAGGGATAAAGGGCGTAGCACAAGAACTAGAAGAGAGTAAAATAAGTAATGATTCAATATCTAAATTAAAAGAACTTTTAGCAATAAAAGGTTCAAACCTAGAAAAATTATCACAATTAGATAAAGCAATTAATAATGAAATTGGCAAACAAGGTTTAAAAGAGCTAAAAGAAATATTTGAGTACACAAAGGCAATTGGCACTAAAAATATTATTTTTAACCAGACACTTGCCAGAGGACTTGCTTACTACACAGGCCCTGTGTTTGAAGTATTTTTGAAGAACTCAAAAATCACTTCAAGTGTCGCTGGCGGTGGAAGATATGATGAATTTATTGGTAACTTCCTTGGCGGAAAAAAGCAAATACCTGCAACAGGAGTTGCATTTGGCCTTGAGCCAATCACAGAAGCAATCAAACTAAAACAAAAGGATATTCCAAAATCAGTCGCACAAGTCTACGTAATCCCTATCAAAGTTAAAAAACAGGCATTAGAAATAGTCCAAACCCTAAGGAAGGCAGAGATCAAAGCAGATTTTGATCTAATGGATCGCGGGTTAAGCTCGAACCTGGACTATGCAAATAAGATGGGGATTCCTTATGTTATTATTGTAGGTCAAAAAGATCTTGACAATAAACAAGTTACTGTTAGGAATATGAAAACCGGGAAAGAGGAGAAAATTGCTCTGGATAAACTCACTACAATTAAATTCAACTAACTACCTTTTATAGACCTGATCATGATGCCTTAGATTAACAAACAAAATATGATTGTGGTCTTTATCAACTTTAAAGATTAATACAAAACTCTTATCAATATATACTCTTTTATATTCACTTAGAGAATATCTCAAATTTTTATATCTATCAATTGATTTTTGATCATTTTCAACAATCTTCTTTATCTTTTCGTTTAAAATCACAACTCTTAGTTTATCCTTTTTAACAAGTTTCTTAATTAATAATTTTAACTCATCTGATAAATCAAAATTAAAATTCATTCTAAACCACAAAGCTTGTCTAGCTCCTTAACACTCATCTTCCTATGTCCATACTTTTTGATATGAGCATTACATAATTCAATAGTTTCTAATACTATTTCATCATTTACATCCTTGCTTACAAACTCTTCTCCAAAAATATCCGCAAATTTATCAAGAGCTTCTGCTTTATCTCTTAGTCCAAACTTTTCTTTAATAACACCCAAAACCCTACTTGTGTACTCATTTACAGTTATACTCATTGAAGTCATTTAAAATCACCTTGGCTAATTTAATGTGACTTGGTATCAATTTGAATTATTTAAATCTTTTGTTTCGGATGTTCCATTTGTGGAACAATTGTTCCATTAAATATAGTTGTAATAAACAAAACATATTTAAGGGAACACAACACAACTCTTCTTGTGATAAGAAAATACGCCTTATTCAAGGTCTTTGAATGCCTAAGAAACACAGATCAAGAAGAATCAGTTAGGTCATTAGCAAGAAAAGCAGAAGTAGGAGTTGCAACATCCAAAAGATGTCTGGATTATTTATTTGAAAATAAAGTTGTGAAGCGAAAGGTGATTGGCAGGTTATATCAGTATCAGTTAGATCAAGAAAACTTTCTAACAAGGCAATTAAAAACAACAATGTCTTTGGCAGAAATTAGAAAATCCGGACTCATCGAAGAAATTTTGGAAAAACAACCAAATGTTTTATCAATTGTGTTATATGGATCAGTATCAACTGGAAAGGACACAATGAAAAGTGATATTGATCTATTAATCATCTCAACAAATAAGTTAAAAATTGGGTTGTTAAAATCAGAAAAAACCCTAAAAAGAGAATTATCAATAATTAACTATTCTCATTCAGAATGGAGGAAAAAATCTTTAACAGACAAACCCTTCTATGACTCTGTAATCACAGAAGGAACACGCCTTTTTGGTGAGATGCCTGTGGTGAGATAGTGAATTTACATGAGTGCTTTGAAAAAGGTCTATTAAAAAAAGAAGTTCCAAATAAGGATAAATCCAGAAAATCAATTCAAATAGCCAAACATAAATTAAATCTAGCAAAAAAACTATGCAAACTAAATATTTTTGAAGAGGCTGTCACAAATTCATACTCTGCAATGTTTCATGCAGCAAGATCTTTACTGTTTAAAGACGGGATCAGGGAAAAAAGTCATTATGGCCTGTTTGTGTATCTGAGGGAAGAATATTCAAATAAATTTGAAAAAAGATTTCTAACAGAATTAAATGCCTTAAGACTTGAAAGACACAAAATAAGCTATGGTCTGGAAACCACAAAAATTACCAAAGAAGAGGCCAATACAATAGTTGAAGTAGCGGCTGAATTTTTGGTTGCTGTTGAAAAGCTTAAATAATGTACATTCTAAATCAAGCTTAAACAAAAACATTTAAAACTAACTTCAATCTACTCCAAGCAATAATGAAAGAAGCAATTAATGATCTCCTTTTACAAGTAAGCTATAGTTCAATCACAGTCTTTAGTTGGAGCTTTGTCTTCTTGTTTTTTCTTTCAAACAACATTTCTTACACTCAGATGCTCATCTTTTACTTAATAGTGTGTGCAGTTGCATTAATTGTATCATTATTAATGAAAAAATTCATTACATCAAAGATGATCGCATTCTCGCTGTTGTTTAGAATAGCAACTTATGCAGCCATAATTAAGCTCGTTTCAGTAAATCAAATTTATGTTGCAGGAATTGCATTTGGAGTATTTATCCCATTATTCTGGGTTCCGTACAAAATTAACCTGTTCAAGCATAGTAAGAAAGAAAACACTGCTACTTTGTGTGGTGTAATGTCAATCATTTACCCAACACTTAGACTATTCTTACCAATTGTTGGTGCTTTTGTCATTAAAAGTTTTGGTTATGATTTACTATTTCAAATAAGTATTGTTGCATTAGTAGCTGTGGCATTTTTTGCCATGAGAGCGAAACCTCAAAAAGTTGATTTTGATTTCAAAGAATCGCTAACAAAAACAAAAAACATCAATAAATTAATTTTTATTGAGGGAATGACCACAACATTAGCTTGGATGATAGTTCCATTAGTCACACTACAATTTGTTCAGGAAGCAATCAGCTTTGGATTATTCATAACAACAACTAGTTTTTTTGGAGTTATGGCTGCAATACTAATGGCCAGACACTCAGATAAAAAACAAGAAAGAGTAGAATATATCTACCCTGCAGCAATAGCAGCAAGTTTACTATTTTTTGCAGCTGCATTTTCAAAATCAATTGTAGTCTGGACCATCTTAATTGGTATGGCAACATTCGCATCCAGAATTCTCAACCCATTTTATGAGGCAGTTGTTTTAGATAAAAGAAAAAATCTGCACAACAGCATGCACTCACGAGAAATATTAATCAATCTTGGAAGAACAGTTGCAATGGTATTCATCTTAGCGTGCTATCTTGTATTTGATAATCTGAGAATCCCCTTGGCAATTCTCTCACTTGTTGGTTTATACTATCCATATTACTTAAGTAAACATAAAATCTACAAAAACAGTGAATCAATCAAAACATACGTAAAAAACAAAGCAACAAATATTACAAGTAAAGCATTTCTTAGAACACATTTCTTCCTACCGAAAACCAATGATAAGCTTAAATGGACTTGGAAATATATTAAGGATAAAATCAAGTGAAAAATCTATTTTTTGAAATAAAAGGACGGTAGCCGGGATTTTCACATAAACTTTCAAAAGCTGATAGGGGGCTAAGCGAACAAAGAGAGCGCATGCCGCCTTACCTTTGATCAAATCCACGAAAACAAAGTTTTCGGGACACGGAAATTATTAATTTCCCGCGCTTTGTAAAAGTTTGATTTGAACCCGGGCCGCAAGATCCACAGTCTTGAATGCTGCCATGCTACACTACTACCGTCAATATTCATAGTGATATCTAAACTATATTTAAATTTAGCGGAAAAGTAATAAAAAACTATTAACCAACTTGAGCTTGAAGATTTCCAATTGAGTCAATGGTTGGCAATGGCATATCATACACTTCTGTTGGAAACAAACCCTTTACTTTAATTGCACTCCCATCAGCCTGTTCAATAGCATGTTTCCATTTGAAAAAATCTCCATTTGATAAATTGATACCACTAGTAGCAAGTAAGAAGTCATCTCTAGCTTCAAACTGAGAATATGGTAAATTCAAATTCCTAATATCTCTTCTGTACATAAACTTCCCTGAAGGTGTTGCAAACAAGTCTGCATAAAATACATCATCAACAAAATGCCCACCAATTGTTATCTCAGATCCAATTGCAGCTGACAAAGCAACGTGAATATTAACATCATATGCTTCTTTCTCATCAATAACTTTCATTTCAGCTCTTTGTCCACAAGGAATATCTTCTGTAATAGGATAATGGAAAAACCTATCATCATCAAGTCCAGTTTCTGGGTATGACCTATACTCACCGTGTATATTTGTATCATCATTAGAAAGTAAAAAATTTATGCTATCATCAAAACTTGCATGAAAGGATAGTTTGGCTTTTGTGACAACATACTTACCTTCAACATCTGTATTAGGTAAATCTTCAAATGGAACAAAAATTGCATCTCTTGGTTTATAAAAAACAAACGGATGTTCTGTCCATTCTGCTTCAGCTTTAACATAATTACCATAGATTGTAGCAACATGTGCAAGTTCTCCTCTAAGACCAACAGGTAGTCTTTGGTTAAAAACATTTGAGTCAAGATATCCTTCTTTAGCCAATTTACTAACAGTCTCATTAAATTCAATAACTCTTGCATTTAATTTCTGAACGCAAGATTCCAACTCTGCTCCTGTCTCTTCAACTTTTCCTGCAACATTGGGTAGAATGTCTTCCCATTCACTTCCACACCTTTGAACTAATTTGTCAAATTCAGTTGGAGACATACTACTTGGGTACTCACTAGGCTGAATCCCATGAAAAAAAGATTCTGCAATAACTTTTGCATCCTCAAAAAGACTATCAGACCATTGGTAGTTTCTAACTGTATCAAGGAACAAGAATCTTGGAAGAAAATTAAATCTTGTTTCTGCATAACCCGCAACTTTCATTATAACTTCACCATAATCTCCGGTTGGAACAATTGGGTCAGGCTCAGTGACTTATAATGATAAGAAAAAACTGTTTAAGCACATTGGAGGTATAATCTATAATTGTGTAGATAATAATGGGTACACATATCTAGCAGACGAACTAAGAAACAGTTTAAGAGATTTTCAAGTACATATTGCTTATTCATTGGTGGGGTACTAAAATGACTGCATATTGTAAAAAACATAAGCAACTTTATTTCACAAGTTTAGGTACTGCACAAATTGAAGAATACAAACTAAAAGGAATTGCTCTACCTGATGAGCGATGCCCAAAATGTAAAAAGGAGGAATAAAAATGGGAGCATTAAAAAACATGAATCGGAAAGCAGAAGATATAGTCGATAACAAGTTCAAAAATTTGTTATTGAAAGGCAACTGGCCAGAAGTACAATACAGAAAACATAGCTGTGGATCTTCATTTAATTTGATTGAATATTCCACAGTAAGGAGTAGGTTTGTTAAATCTGTACATGATAGGTTAGTTAAAAAAGGGATAGAATACGGGTTATGGCAAAACGCAAGGAACAAAAATTATTTGGATGCAGTAAAAGATATAGTTGATCGCTTAACACCTGATCAAGTTAATA
>CAYQPU010000027.1:0-23675 GCA_964419615.1 uncultured Methanosarcinales archaeon
ACTTTTCCTTTTTGCATTTTTTGCATTTCTTGTGAGGAGAATTTAGCTTTGCCTATTGCTAAGGATTTTTGATGTGTTTCATCGACAATTACTATTAAATCACCTTGGTTAAATTCATCTATTGCTGTTATGCCCGGTCGCATTACATCTGCTCCTCCAACTATGAACTTGACTGCAGGCATATCAATTGTTACTTCTGGCAAACAAGGATTTTTCATTATTTGTTTTAATGTTGGAATTATTTGTTCATTGTGATAGAAAAATGTTGGCTCATTATCAATTATTATGATCTTATCTAATAACATTACTTTGTCTTTTTTGTTTAGAGCTACTCCAAACTGCTTTATTTGCTTATTTAATTGTTTTATCTCTTTCCCAGATAGTCTTTTTCTCATATGATTTCAACCGCTATTTTCTGATTTGGATTTTGAAGTTTATTAATTATGTGCAAGAAATCAGTTGCTACTTTGTCTGATTTTATTCCAAGTGTTCGATCTGATAAAAAGTTTGTTCTTCTGAATACAATTTCATTATCTGAATTAAAATCTGGATTCACAATTGCATTGCAGATGATTACTTCATTTTCAACAGATATTTTAATTTGAATTTTTTCTTTGTATAGAATTTGTTTTATTCTTTCTAAGTCAAAGTCTGCATTAACACCTACAATACAGTCTCCATTTATTGTTAGTTCTTTGTCTTTTGTGAATTCAAATGTATTTTGGTGTGTTGATCGAATGTTTGGATGACCATATGCTGTGAATTTCATAATGTACTGAGATCTGCAAGGTTTTTTATATGTTCCTACCATTTATAAACTATTGAAGATGACGATGAGCTCTGAGTCAGTTGAGCCAGTAAAAGAATTAAGTTACTTAGAGGAGCTTGTATCTTATTATTCAAGTTTATCAGATCTTAGTAAAGTTTCAGAATTACCTGTGCAAATTAGGGGAGTTAACAGTTTTAGAGATTATGTTGGATACTTTGCTAAGTGGCACCCAAACCTACAAGGTTTGTTAACCTCAACACTAACTGCCACCGGACCTTATTATTTTGGGCATAGGTATGATTTGGAGAAGATGGTTAATATTTTTCTATGGTCACTTTATGTTGAAGGTCTTGGTTTTTCTTTGCTTAGAGATTACGGATGGGATAAGATGGAAAGGATCAAACCGAAAACAAATAACCTTTTTGAAAAAGTTAAATTAGCCTTGATTAATAATCCCAAATTAGTTGGGATCGGTACTCAACTATCTTGGTTAGCATTTCTTAATGATAATGATCCCACATTAAAGTATAATCCATTTTTATTGTTTGCATTCACATTTCCAGCCTATGCAGCCGGAACCTTATCAGCTCAGTTTGCAAGAAATAATGAATTGTTGAAGAGAGGATTTAATATGTACAGAGAAGATAATCCTCTTGAACCAAATTTTCTTAGAGATATATATAATTGGGTTTTTGAACATCCTGGCTTAACTGCAGGAATGGCTGGTATTGGAAGTTTTGCTTATTTATGGAATGATTATGCTAGCACTTGGGGGATAGCTGATGCAAATGTTGCCTTGTTAGTTGCGGTCACTGGATTAAAAGCATTAGGCATAACAACTCTTACTTATTTGGGAACAAGTGCTCTTTCCTGGTTTTTGCACACAAATAGTCTCTCCATAATAAAACATAACTCTTTGTCTGCTCTTAATTATTTTCTTGGAGACAATGCACAAGCAATAAAACATCAAAAACATATCATGCAGATTCCAACATCAATTGAAAATGAAATTACCAATCATATTAGATTAGGCAAACTGTATCAAAAAGTGGGTAGAACTGGAGGTGCATTATTTGAGTTTGGAGAAGCAGCTCAAATCTCGGAAGGTAGACGAGAATACACTAATGTTTACGATATGATATCCACAAATTTGTCAAAGATTAATCCCTTAAAGTTTTGGAATTATTTTAAGTACAAGCTTTATTATGGAGCTTTGGGTAAAGATAACTTTAAATCTTTGCTCCATTATCTCGGAGAGAGAGATTATGGTGTTGTAGATTTAAATCTTAGAATTCTTCTTGCAGAGGATCCAGGGAATATTGAGTATCATTTATTGTATGCAAAGCTTAATCAGGGTCTTGGTTTAGATAAAAGAGTAGAGTTTGAATTTAGAACCATAACACAATTAGTTTTAGAACAACCTGAAAATTTTTCTGTTATTGGAGAATCCAGAAATGAAGTTATGACTTATGCAGCTTCTGAATTTTTGGATAGAAACATTATTTTTAAGAGAGGAAAAAACCAAGAACAATTACAAGAAGAGTATGAAGCAACTGCTTATTTCCGAGAAAAACTTGGAGATAGAGTAGCTAGTCCTCTTGTATTTATGGAGCATGAAGATTTGTTTTATTTTCTTTCAGAACATTCGGGTAATGAAACACTATATTCTTTAGCTATTAAGGGAGAATTAACATCAGATTTGGTTAGATCTTCTCTGGAAAGTTTAGCACTTATCCAAATAGAGGGAGAAAATGCAATGGATGTTTTAGGTATTACTAATCCTATTGATGAATCAATTTATGTTAATAGATTTGGTGAAGAATTATCTAACCAAAATGAAGATGAATCAATTTATTTCACACATAGAATTGAAGATGTGTTTTTTGGTCAACTTGAAGATTTTTATGAGTTTGATGATAATGATCTTAAATCTAGATTTTTGTCAGGTTTTGGATCACTAAATGAAATTTTGGTACAAGCAGACAGGACTTTGTATAAAGATTCTAATTTAAGAAATTGGGTGGTTAATAGATTTGGAGATCTAGGAGCTATTGATTTTGAGGGACTTAGGTTAATGCCTTCACAACTAGAACTTGTTAACATATTAGAATTTGTTAATTGCTTTAGTGATAATGAAATAGAAGAGTATCTTAGGGATTATGTTCAATTTACAGAGGATCAAACTGGAAGAGAGTTTGATTTTGATGATTTTTATATGGTTTATAGGACTGCTGCTGTTCAAAGGCATCTTGAGTTAATTGGATACAGAGCAAGAGACTTTTCAAAGTCAACTGATATGCAAAATCAAAGAGAGCAAGTTTATCACTTTAATCGTGCGCAAGCACATCTTGATTATTTGAGAGAGCAAGGGCTGATTGCAGAAGATACTGTACATCTAGAAAGCTTAATAGAAGATCTTGAAATAATAAAAAGCACTACAGTAAAAGACACAGAGCCAACTAAGCAGCAAAACACAATCACTAAGGCTGCTGAAGAAAGGAATTGGAGACCATTAATTACTGCAGGAGTTAGCATGATTGGATTGGCCGGAGTAGTACTAGCTTCCATTATGGGTTATAGTTATTTTACAAAACAAGATGTGGTTGAGGTAAGTCCACAAGTATTTGTTGATGTAGATAATGCAGAGAATAATGTAGGATTTATTGAAGAAAAAAACGATAGACAAATACTTAGAATTATGGAAGATTTCCAATTAACTCACCAAATAGAAAATGTAATCGGTGATTTTTCATGGTCTCCAGATAGAAGACAGATTGTTTTTCAGCAAGGACAGGATCAATGGTTTGTTTTGGATGTTAAAAGTGGGGAACAAACAAAGATAATTGATTACGAAGGTTTTACAAGGCCAAAATGGAGTCCGGATGGGAAAAAGATTGCCTTTCATTTAGACCCAGATGAATTTAATAGTTTGGTCTTAATTTATAGCTTTGATATGCATGATGTTATGCTTCCCCCAGCAGGATATGATTTTTTTAATTATAATCCAGTATGGTCACTTGACAGCAAGCAACTGGCATTCCTTTCACAAGATCTTGATATTTGGGGAGAGCCAGTCGCATTCTTAGGTAAAATAAATCTTGATGGATCTAAATTTGAAACGAGGCCTGATTGGAGATTGCATGATAATGCTATTGCTTGGTCGCCTGATGGAAAAGGAATTGTTTTTTCCTCTGATAAAGATGGAGACAATGATCTGTATTTAACAGATGGTAATCTAACTAGTGCACACAAGATTTTTATTACAACAGCAGATGAAGATTACGAATTTTTTTATATTTCAGATGATCAAATTGTTTTAAGATCCAACTTAAAAATAAATAATCCAGAAGGAGATTATGAAATATTCTTAGTTGAACCAGAACAATCTTTTATTGACAATTTAACACGTAATGAAATTGACGAAACTTATGTTGGAGGAGTTTCACCAGATCAGAGCAAACTGTTGTTTGGTAATGGTGATGTTATGTTGTTTGATTTAGAACAGCATGAGCTAGTTAACTTAACAAATAGTCCTAAAATCAATGAAAGTAGGGCAATATGGACTCCAGGTGGAGATATAATTTATGTCTCTGGTAACACAATATTTACAATGGACACAAATGGAGACAATAAAAGAGCTATTGCAGTTAGAATGAATGTTATTGAAGATACTCTGAAATAATTACATATCTAATGTGTGTACAATCACCCCGCAAGCAATTATTAAGATCCCACCCATGATCTGTGCTAGATTAATGTTTTCTTTGAGGATTGTTAGTCCAAGTATTGTTGTTATTACTGGTGTCATCATTGACATCATGGTGAGATAACTTGCGCTTGCAACTGATAAAGTTTTAACTAGGTATATTGCAAGGATTGCAGTAAACGTTCCTGCTAACAGCACATGAACAGGAGCAATTACTTCTAGTAGGTTTTCACCAATGAATAAGGCTGCTATTACTACAATTACAAGAGCAAACGTTATTCTAGCCCAAGTTATTATTGCTGGACTGACTTTGGCAGTTAATTTTTTCTGAATAATATTTGCGCTAGCAAAACCAAATGCTGCGACCACTGTTAGAAGATCGCCTAGTTTTGGGATAATTAGTTTTCCTCCAGTTGTGATTAAATAAGCTCCGATTGTGAATATTATTAACAATAGAATTTTTTGTTTGGTTAATTTCTCTTTTAAAAACATGTATGCAAGCAAGATAGTAAAGATCATTGCACTTTTGATTATAAATCCATAATTGATTGAAGAAGTAAGTTTTAATCCGTAGATTCCTGCGATGTAAGCAATACCAACAAAAAATCCAATTCCAATCATTCCTTTGGCTAGACGTAGATTGATTTGTTTGAAGTCCTGTTTTTTTGTTAGAAGAATAACTAGTGTGAGAATCAATGCACTTACTAAATTTGTTTGAACAGTGTATGGAAAAGGTTTTGTTCCAAGGTTTAAACCGTGCTTGTTAACCAAGATGTTTAGAGCCCAGCTTATTGAAAATATTGATACATACAAAAGCTTCTTATCAACTTTCATAACAACATTATATTTCCATCTACTATTTATCTTTTATTGTTTATTTATTCTTACAGAACAAACAGTTATGTCGGCGTTTTACCAAAAAGTTTGTCTATTTCATGCTTTTCATAGCCAAACCTTAATTCCAAATAATCTGGACAATTACCTTGTAGATCTTTCATTAGTAAATCAATGTCTAATTCAGAAAATCTTCCAGATATTTTATCGACATAAAAAGGAATAATTCTATTATCAACAATTATACGGTGTTCACAATCAAATCCACCGATTGAATCAATTCTTTCTGGGTCTAGTCCAGCGCTAACCAATTTACGGATAAAGACATCCAGTGTAGCTGCATGACCAAGCAATCCCTCTTTATCCACAGATATATTTCTTTCTGTTGTTAAGGAAATTGTATAAGGATGTGGAACAACATCTCTCTGTGATTCTGCAATTATGTAATGAATCCTATTTTCAAATTCAATTTGAAGACCACAATAACCTGAACCTTTGTTAACCTTCATTTCTTCCAATGTTGGCCAAATAAATTGTGGGATTTTGTCTTTCATACTTATTAGAAATGTACATAAAATATAAATAAATTGCCAATTAAATCACATATTGAAGAATAGTTTTAAATATAACAAAATATTGCCACTGTTATGGACAAAAAGATAGGTGTAATTCTACTGATAATTGGAGTTATTTTAATCGGAACAATTTTTTCAGTAAAGCAACACAATGATAAAATTATTGAACAGTTTGTTATTGAGAAAGGTTCATGTTTTTTAGATGATGGTACTTGCCTACATAAACAAACCCTTACTGGATATATAATTGGATGGATTATAGCTGCAATCATATTGTCTCTTGGGCTTTATATACTATTTTTTGAAAAATCACAAAAAGAGATAGTTAGTGCTCTAGGTAAACAAAAACAAATAAAAGTTGATGAGGAAAAGTTTGAAATTTTACTAAAAGGTCTTTCTGGTGAAGAAAAAAAGGTTATTAAAGCTGTTAAAGAACAAGACGGGATAACTCAGCAGACCCTTAGACTAAGGACTGATTTACATAAATCCAAGTTAAGCATTGTTTTGGATGGTCTTGAGAAAAAAGATCTTATTTCTAGAAAACCAGCTGGCAAGACAAAGAAAGTTTTTATAAAAACTGCTTTGTAAACGATTAAACCTTAAGATTTAGCTATTTCAAGCTGTTTGGGGGGTACAGTTTCAGGGCTAATTTATTTATTATTTCTATATTTTCTTCTAATTATGGTAAACAAAAATTGTTGTTCAAATTCAAAAAAACAAAAAGAAGATAAGGGTTTTTTAGCTGGATTAATGTATGGATTACTACCTCACACAGGTTGTATTGCATTTATAATATTCTCCATATTGGGAATAACTACTGCAACTGCTTTTTTCAAGCCGTTGCTAATGAGTCGATTTTTCTTTTATGGCCTAATATTAATGTCAATTGGTTTTGCAACTTTATCAGCAGCCATATATCTAAGGAAAAATGGAATGCTATCAGTTGATGGAATCAAGAAGAAAAAAGGATATTTATCAATATTGTATGGAAGTTCAATTGCCATTAATCTATTATTGTTTTTGGTAATCTTTCCTATTGCAGCTAATGTTTCTGCTTTCCCAACAGGATCAGTAGTTGGTGGTTCTGATATGAGGTTAAAAGTTGATATTCCATGCCCAGGTCATGCACCATTGATTACTGAAGAGCTAAAGACTATACAAGGAGTACAATCTGTAAAGTTTGCTTTTCCAAATAATTTTGATGTAATTTATGATTCATCCACTGATCAAAACGAGATTTTGGGATTAGCAGTGTTTGATACTTATTCTGCCACAAAAGTATCTGGCGGAGAATTAGAACAGGCTGCCGAAAAGAACACAGCTGCTGTACCTAGTGGTTGTGGAAGTTGTGGTGGGTGTAGTGGAGCCTGTGGTGGAAGTTGTGGAGGTTAAGATGAATAGACAAACAATAATATTTGTTTTTTTAATTGGATTGATGATTTTGACAGGTTGTGGCGTAACTGGAAATGTAGTTGATCAACAAGATTATGTAAGTATTCCATTAGCTGATTTGTCAAGCAAGGCTAATTTTTATGAGTATGATGATAGTGGTGTTGCAATTAGGTATTTTGCTGTTTTAGGGTCAGATGGAAATCCTAGAACTGCTTTTGATGCCTGTGATGTTTGTGGTGGTTATAAGGGATATAGTCAACAAGGTGATGATATGGTGTGTAATAATTGTGGATTGCATTTTAGCATAGATGATCTTGGGACTAAGAATTATGGTGGAGGATGCTGGCCTAGCCATTTACAACATGAAGTTAAAGGAGATTCTCTTATAATCAAGGTTACTGATTTAGCAGAGGGGAGGATCAGATTTCAATGATAAATCAAAAAGCGCTTTTGCTTATTTTTGTTTTATTAATTGCGGGATGTTCTCAAAGTTCTAATAATCTAGATAACTTTGCAGTGTGCATTTCTGAAAATGATGCAGTTATGTATGGTACAGAAGGGTGTAGTTATTGTCAAAGTCAAAAAGCAGAGTTTAGTAGTTCAGTTAAGTATGTTAACTATATTGATTGTGATAAACAAAAGGATGTATGTTTAAGGAATAATATAAAACGGTACCCTACTTGGATAATTAATGGTGAATACTACACTGGTTATCAACCTTTGGACAAACTTGCATCACTAACAGGATGTGATTTGTATGAGGAATAAGAAACAAATTAGTTTGTTAATTTTAGGTATGATGATTGGCATAGTGATTACTATTATTATGGTTAGTAATTATTCCAAAGTACAATCTTTTGAACAACAAAGAAAATCTATTCTAGAAAAAAGAGATGAATTGATTGCACAAAAAGTCAAAGACGGAGAATATAAGTGCTGCATTGAACCTGCTTGTACAATGTGCTTTATGGGGAATTGGCTTTGGGATGATGGAATATGTAGGTGTGATGATATGATTGCTGCTGGAGAATTTGATAAAGTTTGTCCTCAATGTCAAAGAGGTATTGAAGAAGGACAGTGCAAGTCCACAGATCAGAGTTTTTGTGAGATTGATTTAAATGGAAATAAGGTAGATTAGAATGAAAAAAACAAATTTAGATATTTCAGGTATGCATTGTGCTAGTTGTTCAACTTTGATTAATAAGGCATTAACTAAAGTTGAAGGTGTAAAAAAGGCTAATGTTAACCTAACAACAAACATAGCAACTGTTGAGTTTGATGAACTTCAAACTAATGAAGGAGATCTAATTAAAGTTGTACAAAATAAAGGATTTGGGGCAAAGGTTTCTGATAATAACGGTTTTGATAGTGAGTTAGTAAAACAAAAAAAGGAACTGGGGAAAATTAGAAAACAGTTTTACATTAGTTTTGCTTTTGCATTACCTGTTTTTATTCTTGGAATGTTTTTTATGAAAGATCCTATACCCTATCAAGATTTAATTATGTGGCTATTTGCAACTCCTGTTCAGTTTATTGTTGCATTTCCAATGTACAAAAGTGCTTTTCTTGCTTTAAAAGCCAAGAGTGCTAATATGGATACACTTATTGTGATGGGTACTTCTGCTGCATATTTTTTTAGTATATTTGTTATGATAAGTGGGCATGGGCATGTTTATTTTGAAGCAAGTGCTGTTTTAATTACAATTGTTGTGTTTGGAAGATTACTTGAAGCAAAAGCAAGAAGCAAGACTAGTGAGGCTATAAAGAAATTGATTGGATTAAAACCAAAAAAAGCTATTATTATTAGAGACAATCAGGAAATAGAGATAGATATTGATAGTGTAGTTGCTGGAGATCTTGTTATAGTAAAGCCAGGTGAAAAGATTCCAGTTGATGGAGTTATTGTTGAAGGATATTCCTCCATTGATGAGAGTATGATTACTGGTGAGAGTATCCCTGTTGAAAAAAAAGTGGGAGATAATGTTGTGGGAGCAACCATTAATAAATATGGAAGTTTTACTTTTAAAGCAAATAAGGTTGGTGCTAATACTACTCTTTCCCAGATAATAAAACTTATTGAGGAT
Organism: uncultured Methanosarcinales archaeon; assembly: GCA_964419615.1. GTDB lineage: Archaea > Nanobdellota > Nanobdellia > Woesearchaeales > JAGVZT01 > JAANXH01. Next base: position 9,361 of record CAYQPU010000027.1, read on the forward strand.
GCTCAAGGAAGCAAAGCACCTATTCAAAGATTTGCAGATTCTGTTGCAGGTTATTTTGTACCTGCTGTTTTAATTATTGCTTTGCTAACTTTTGTGGCTTGGTTTTTCTTGTTTGGAGCAGAGTTTAGTTTTGCATTAGTTGCTAGTGTTGCTGTTTTAGTTATTGCTTGTCCTTGCGCACTCGGGCTTGCTACACCAACTGCAATAATGGTTGGGACTGGAAAGGGGGCAAAAAAAGGTATTTTGATTAAAGGAGGAGAAGCATTAGAGACTGCACATAAGGTTAATGCTGTGGTTCTTGACAAGACTGGAACAATCACAAAAGGAAAACCAGAGGTAACAGATATTATTTCAATTGGAAATAAGAGCAAGAGAGATCTGTTAATGATTGGGGCTAGTATTGAAAAAGGTAGTGAACATCCATTAGCTGAAGCAATTGTTAAAAAAGCTGAACAAGATAAGATTGAGTTGAACAAAATCTCAGATTTTAATGCAATTCCAGGTCATGGGATAACTGCAAAATTAAATGGAAAAAAGTATTATTTTGGTAATCAAAAATTAATGTCTGAAAACAAGATTAATTTGGATGAACAAAGAGCTTTAATCAATAGTCTTGAGAATCAAGGAAAAACAGTTATGATGTTAGGCTCTGATGGAAAGTTAGTTGGGATTGTTGCTGTTGCAGATAAAATAAAAGACAGTTCAGCGCACGCTGTTAAAGCTTTACAAGATATGAAGATTTTTGTTTACATGATTACTGGTGATAATGAGAGAACTGCAAAGGCTATTGCTAAGCAAGCAGGAATTAATCATGTTTTTGCACAAGTCCTTCCTGAAGAAAAGGCAAATTATGTTAAGAAACTTCAGGATAGGCAGTGGAAGATTGCCATGGTTGGGGATGGTATAAATGATGCTCCTGCTTTGGCACAAGCAGATGTTGGAATTGCTATGGGTTCTGGAACAGATGTTGCAATGGAAACTGGTGAAGTTGTTTTGATGAGAGATGATTTAATGGATGTTGTTAGAGCTATTAAATTAAGTAAGATGACAATGAGTAAGATTAGACAAAATATGTTCTGGGCTTTGTTTTATAACACACTTGGTATTCCAATTGCTGCTGGATTACTTTATCCAATTACAGGTTGGCTTTTAAGTCCAATGATTGCAGGTGCTGCTATGGCAATGAGTTCGGTGAGTGTGGTTAGCAATTCTTTGCTACTTAGGTTAAAGAAAATCTAAATTAAACCTAAAATTTAAATAGATTGGTTATACATATATGACACTATGAAAGAATGTGTATCAGATAGTTGTCCAAGTTGTGAGATCAAAGGAGGACATACTCCTTGGTATAAGGAAAGATTGTATGTTGTTAGTTTGATTACTATTACCTTGGTTATTATTAGTTATTTAGTTCCAGCTTTATCTGAGTTGTATACTGCCTTTGTTGATTATTTCAAAGTGTTGTGGTGGGCAGTTTTATTGGGGCTTGGAATTGGAGGTATTATTGATCACTATGTTCCAAGAGAGTGGATTTCAAAGTTTTTATCCACACACAAAAAAAGAGGAATATTATACGCTGTTGGTTTTGGATTTATGATGAGTGCATGTTCTCATGGAATTTTAGCTATTGCAATGCAGCTGTATAAAAAAGGAGCTTCTATTCCTGCTGTTATTGCATTTTTATTAGCTTCACCTTGGGCAAATTTACCTATAACTATTCTATTTTTCAGTTTTTTTGGGTATAAGGCATTTTTATTGATTGGAGCTGCAATTGTGATTGCAATTACAACTGGCTTAATGTTTATTGTGTTGGACAAAAAAGGATTGATTGAGAAGAATCCTAACACAGTTAAAGTTGGAAAGGAATTTTCAATTAAAAAAGATTTTAAGAAAAGGTATAAAGGATATAGGTTTACTAAAAAAGATTTTTATGGAATTTTAAAAGGATCTTGGGCTCTTGCTAAGATGATTGCATGGTGGATCTTGATTGGAATGATTATTGCAAGTGTTGCCCGTGTTTATGTTCCTCATCATTTTTTTATGAAATTCATGGGTCCAACAATCCTAGGGTTGTTTATTACCTTGGTATTTGCAACTATTATTGAGGTTTGTTCAGAAGGTAGTGCAATTTTAGCTTTTGAGTTGTTTAAGCAAACTGGTGCTTTTGGGAATAGTTTTGCTTTCTTACTTGCTGGAGTAGCAACAGATTATACAGAGATAGGATTGATCTGGAGCACTATTGGAAGGAAAACTGCGATGTGGGTACCATTAATAACAGTACCTCAGATATTGACTTTGGCATATTTGTTTAATGTATTTCTTTAAGATAGTATTTATTCCGAAATATTAATAAAATAGCTTACTCTTTATTTGGTAATATGAAAAAGAAACATCTTTTGATACTTACAGGTTTGTTTGGAGTAATTGCTTTATTTCTGCTGTTTTCAAGACCAACTATTACTGGTGGTGCTGTTGGAGGATTTTGGGGTCCAACATATTGCTGGTCAGGTGAGGATTGCTCTGATCTTGAGGTTTGCTGTTATGTGAATGGTAGAGCCACTTGCACAGGTAGTTGTGATGAAGGAAGGATTTTGGAATCAAATTGGTTTGATGATGAGCAAGCACCATCTTCTGTTTCCAAAGAACAGAATCTTACTACAGTTGCTTATTCTGAAAGAGAGCTAGAAGTTGATGAAGGTTCAAGGAACTTTGAAGTTGATGTTGTTGAGTGATTATTTTTCTTTTTCTAAAACTAGGAAAGGATAACCCCTAAGATCCTCTTTTCCAACTTCTGCATTAAGTTTATTTAGCGTTTGTCTTAAGTAATCTAGACCTTCTTTTGGTAACATTTCTTTTTTTAATTCAAGTTCAATAAAGTGTCCAAGTTTTTTAACAAAATCAATTGCTATCTCAACATCATCAAGCATCCAAGCACTTCTTGCTTTATGTACAACAATTATTTGTTTAAAGTCTAAGCTTAGTAGAATTTGCTTAAGTGCAGCAGGATCAGCGATTTCTGTTTCAAATTCATCACAGTATTCATTTTTTTCAGCATTCTCAGGATAATAATGCTTATATGTAACACTTGATTTTTTTGATTCTCTTAATCTAAACCATTCATATGGATATTTTACTTCTAGAAAATTTCTGTGTTTTGGAATATAATAAGTATCTTTTTGAATGTGGTTCTTGTAAACTAATTTAGCAACACTATCTAAGAATTTCTCAACCGTTTCTGGATTTTCTAAAGGTAATTTAATTTCGATCTCTTTTGACATGATATAATAAGATTAAGCTGTGCTTAAATTGTTTTCTATAGAAAAATTTTTAAGTATCTTGTTCTAAATAGTGGTTATGCACACAAAAGAGGCATTTTTTATATCTTTATTTGTTATAGCTTTGTCTTTAACACTTTATTTTCTGGGAGGTTCTGTAACTGGACTTGTTGTTCAGACTATGTATTGCGAAGGAGATTGTCAAGAGTTTTGTAAGTTTAATACTGATTGTGCACCAAACCAAGTTTGTTGTGACAAATCTGGTTTTGGAGTTTGTATGGCTAGTTCAGATTGTGACAAACAATATGAGTATGTGATTGATATACCTGATTTTGAAAGTGTTAAAACTCCTAACTTAGAAAAACCTGCTGCCACTCCAAATGTGCCTTTGTTTACTTTTCTCTCTTTAGTTTTGATTGCTATTGGTATTATTTATTATGTTTCAAAACACAAGCATTTAGATTCTAAAATAAAAAAGAAAAGATCAAAGAAAAAGAAATCAAAAAAGTAATAATTACAAACACTAGATTTAAAAACCAATTCTTGCTTGCCTTTCTAAATGCAGTACACAAGACACAAAATTATCATATTTCTTATCCTAGTCACAGAGGTATTAGGCTTTTCTTTGATCTTACCATACTTACCATTTTTTGCACAAGACCTTGGTGCAACTCCTTTTATGGTTGGAGTGATTTTGACTGTTTTTTCAATTTGTCAGTTTGTATCAGCTCCAATTATGGGCAGGCTAAGTGATCATTTTGGAAGAAGGCCTATGCTTATTGTTTCCCAGTCTTCAACTTTTATTAGTTTTATTGTGCTTGCTTTTTCAGGTGCTTATTGGATGATTATATTATCTAGGATGATTGATGGTTTGGTTGGTAGCAATTTTACTATAGCTCAAGCATATCTATCTGACATCTCATCTAAAAAAGACAGAACAAAAATAATGGGTGTTAGTGGAGCTGCTTTTGGAGTTGGATTTTTGTTTGGGCCTGCTATAGGCGGATGGTTGGCAGGATATGGATATAGCTACCCTGCTCTTGCTGCAGCGGCTGTGTCTTTATTAACTATTTTCCTAACTTACTTTTTGTTACCTGAAACAATTAAGAGAAAAAAGAAGCTGAAAATTAGTATTAAATTATTTCATGTTAAAGAATTTACAAAGTACTTAACTCATCCGGTGATAAGTATTGTGCTTGCTCAGATTTTTACTTTTTTTATGGCACACACTATTTGGGTTAGTAGTTCAGCAATGTATGCTGAAAGACAGCTTGGTTTTACAGCCAGAGATATGGGTTGGTTACTTGCCTATGTTGGTGCTATTAGTCTTGTTTTGAGAGGTTTTTTACTAGGAATTATTATTGACAAGTTCGGAGAAAAAAGACTTTTACGCGTATCTGCTACTATTATGATTATTGGACTAATTTCAGCTCCATTTTTAACAACTAAAGCTATGATGTATGGGTTTATAACATTCTTTGCTGTTGGAGCTGGTCTAACTGGTCCATTGTTGATTGGAAAGTTGTCTAGGAAGGTCTCACCAAAAAAACAAGGTGAAGTTATGGGTGTGAGTAATTCCCTAGTCAGTATTGCTAATATTGTTAGTCCTTTGATTGGTGGGTTGTTGATTAATTATTCTTTTCCAGGGAGTATTGGGATTGCGTCAGCTGTTGTTATGGGTATAGGATTTGCTTTGATAATTAAAGAAAATAAAAAAAGAAAATAAAAAATCAATAAACCACAATGTCTGATTCTTGCTCTAGCTTGATCGATTTTACTGAGCTCAAATCTTCAAGTTCATTGATTCTTAGCAAGCTTGGAGATTTTGTATAAAGTAGTTCTTCAATGTACAAGCTTCGCTCAACACTTGGGCTGTAGTATCTTCCTTTGCTTTGAGAATGATCTATTAATCCTCTTAGTTCAATGTTATCTTTTGATATGCTAAATACAAATGCTCCATTGTACCCTTCATCTTCTCTATAATTATAACTATAAGCTGGAATTACCAAAAGCTCTTTTTCTTTTGAAAACAAGAATGCTTTGTGTTCATACATTGCCGAGGAACTTGCGTATCTTTCCTCTGTTACAAACTTGGCTACTTCTTTTGGGTTTTCTACATCTGTTACATCAAATAAGGATATTTTAAGTCCAGTTGTTCTGCCTGTTTCTGTTGCTTCTTGTCCAAGACCAATGATTGTGTTATCATCATATGGGTGAAGGTATCTTGAAAATCCAGGAATTTTTAGTTCTCCTAACTCTTCAATGTCTGTTGGATCACTCAAGTCAATCACAAAGAATGGATCAACTTGCCTGAATGTCACCATATAGAGTCTGTCTCCCATGAATCTAGTTGAGTAGATTCTTTCTCCTGGTGCAAGTTTTTCTAATTCGCCAATTATTTTCATGTTATTATTTAATGCATAGATGTTGTTTGTTGACTCAGTTCTTTCACCATCAAATCTTGACCATCTAGCATTGATTGTGGTTGCTATTCTAAATGTCCCCTCATTTTCATCCATTGAAAATTGGTTTATTATCTGACCTGGAACTTTACCGTTTTCAGCTACATCAACATCTCCATTATCAATCTCAATCTTATTGACAACTGTAAATTCTAGATGTTCATATTCTTCTAGTTTCTTTTTTAACATTGTTTCTGCTTTATCTGTTAGTTCATCTTGTTCGTCTTCGTCTAAGATATAAACATATGATTCATAGATTTGCATGATTTTTTGCTGCTTTTCATATTGACCTAGAACTTCATTGTCTGTTGCTTTTATCTTCTCAACCAATTGTTTGTCAGCATCTGTCAAATGTTTTTGCATTAAGTCCATTATAATCTCTTGCTGAAGCTCATATTCATTGATTTGTTCTGTATATGTGATGTACATGTTGTTTTCTGACATGTACAAATTTTGTCCGTACTCAACTGCAACTGCTGCTGAATCAACTGCTTCATTGTCATCAATATCCACAGAATAAACTGTTACTAGTTGAGGATTTCTATAAGGTATATTGTAATAATGTATGTCTGAGATTGGCATAGCAATTTTTTGACTGTTTTCAATCATCAGAGGTGTTGGAAATACATCTCTTTGATAGGGTGTTGTTCTAACAACTATATACATGTCTTCATTAATCATTCTTGAATTAAAGTAAGATCCTTCAAATTTGAATTCTTTTACCAGCTCTGGTTCAGATTTATCACTGATGTCATATATGTTTAAGTAGGTCATGCCATATCTTGGCCTAAAGTCAATTTCCTTAAAATACTCTAAATCATTAAATTCTCCAAAAACAGCCAGTTTATCTTCTTTGATGAACATACCTGTTGGTCTGTTATCTAGTTTTTCAGAGTAGACAATTTCTGCATCATCACCAGGGTATGCTTTTACAATAAATAATGTACTTGCAGATATCGTGTATATGTATTCTCCATCTGTTTTTATTATATCTCCTTCATCAACATTTGCAACTTGAACATTTGTTTGAGAATAGTCAGATCCTCCTCCACCGCTTGCTTTTGGTGCTGATTCAGATACTGCCATGTCCATTAAGACTTCACTTGAAGATCCAAAAGTTCTTGCCCCATAATAACCATAATCTTGACCAACACTATTTACAATAAAAGTTTGGTATTCTTCTATTGTACTAAATTGTTTTGTAACTACTGCTTTGTCTGGGTCAAAAGACACATATGAATATGTTCCCGCGCCCACTGTCACCGGTTTTTGCACTAATCCAGTTATTACTACTGCTGCCGCAAATACTAAACAAATTATATTAAATATTACAAATGTTTTTTCTGATATTTTCATTTAAATCACCTGCTTTTTTGGTAGATAGCTCTTTTTAATATAGTTTTTCAAAGGTTTAATCTGAGTTGAAGTTATTATGTTGTTAACTATGGTTTAAATTCCTCTCCAGCTGTTTTTAGTAAGGAATTTACATCAGTTTTTGTGGTTAGAGTTCCCTTATGACCACAATAAGGACATTCTGAAATTCTCTGGCTTTCTTTCCTTGCAAACTTAAAGTTACATTTTATACAATAATATCTTATAGTTTGTTCATCTTCAGCTTTTGTTTGGGGTTTTGTTGATCCAGATTTTCTATCCAAGCAATTCATACATACTATATTATTTGGATTTGAAGGGTCATACCTCATCTCATTTGTGAGATATTTGTCTCCACATTTGAAGCATTTGATTTTGATTTCTTTATTTTCCATAAGTATCACCTAAATTTGTTATTAATATTTGGATATTTATTTTTGTTGTTTTTAATATAATCTCTTTTTCAGTAAGATTTATATAACTTTTAAAAGATAATTAGGGTATGAAACCAGGAGATCATGTTGAGGTTAAGCTTAAAAAAGAGATTATTAAAGGAATTCTAATGCCTCAGGAAGGAGAGTCTGTCATTATTAAGCTTAAAAATGGATATAATATGGGAATTAATAAGAGCAGAATTATAGATATTAAAAGAATTAAAGCTGGAGAGGAGATGGGAAAAATCAAGACTAAAAAATTAAAGCAGGATAAGAAGCTTCCAAATGTAACTTTTATTGCAACAGGAGGTACTATTGGAACTCATGTTGATTATGAGACTGGCGCTGTTTTCATGTGCCGTACTCCTGAAGAGATTTTGGCAACTACTCCCAAATTAGGGGAGATTATCAATATTAAAACACTTTCTCCATTTACCACAGCAAGTGAAGATATGTCTATTGAGAATTGGCAAGAACTTGCTAAATTAATCGCTGATGAATTGAATTCAGGAGCAGAAGGAATTATTTTAACACATGGAACTGATACTCTTCATTTCACAAGTGCTGCGTTATCTTTTATGTTGGAAAATTTAAACAAGCCTGTTGCATTAGTTGGTGCACAGCGTTCTCCAGATAGAGGTGGTTTTGATGGATATCAAAATTTACTTTGTGCAGCACATTATTGTAAATCTGATATTGCTGAAGTGGCAATTGTTATGCATGGAACTACTGAAGATAAATATTGTTTAGCGAGTAGAGGTGTTAAATCAAGAAAGATGCACACCTCAAGAAGAGATGCATTTAGACCTATAAATGAACTTCCTTTAGCAAAAATATGGCAAGAAGGTAAAATAAAGATTTTTAATAAGAATCATAAAAAAATAACTGATACTAAGAAAAAGGTTGTTGCAAACACTAAGTTTGAAAAAAAGGTTGCAATTGTGAAAGCTTATTCTGGTTCAGACCCAGGAGTTATTGATTGGTATATTAAAAAAGGTTATAGAGGGATTGTTATAGAAGGAACTGCGCTAGGTCATGTCCCAACAGGAGAATCAGGTACAAAAGCAGGGAGTTTTGATAAGAAAATGTCTTGGATTCCTTATATTAAGAAAGCAATCAAAGCAGGTATTGTGGTTGTGATGGCATCAACTTGTCTTTATGGTAGGATTCACCCATTTGTTTATAGAAATCTAAGACTTGCACATGACACTGGAATGGTTTATGGTGATGAATTGCCAAGTGATATGCTTCCAGAAGTAGCTTATATTAAACTAGCATGGGTTTTAGGACAGACAAAAAATCCAGAAAAAGCAAAACAGATGATGATTAAAAATATTTGTGGGGAGATAACAGAAAGAAGTGATGCTGAATCTTTCTTGTATTAAAATGGATTATAAAAAACTTGGATTCAAATGTGGGATTGAGATTCATCAGCAGCTAGACACACATAAATTGTTTTGTGAATGTCCAAGTAAGATTGTTGATGATAAACCAGATAAAATTATTAAAAGATATATTCGTGCTGCTGCAGGTGAAACTGGAGAGATTGATGTTGCTGCAAAGCATGAAATGACAAAGAAAAAATATTTTGAGTATTATTATTATAATGAGTCTTCTTGTTTGGTTGAGCTTGATGAAGAGCCACCTCATCCAATTAATGATGAGGCATTAAAGATAGCTTTGGTTATTGCTAAATTGCTTAATGCTGATATTGTTGATGAAATTCAGGTTATGAGAAAGACCATTGTTGATGGATCTAATACTTCTGCTTTTCAGAGAACTGCTTTGATTGCTCGTAATGGTTTTATTGAGACATCCAAAGGTAAAGTTGGTATTGATCTTATTTGTTTGGAAGAGGATGCTGCAAAGATTGTGAAAAGATCAAAGAGTCATGATGTTTATAATATTTCAAGATTAGGAATTCCTTTGGTTGAGATTGCTACTGATGCAAGTATTAAAGATCCTTTGCATGCTAAAGAAGTTGCATCAAAGCTAGGGATGATTTTGAGGTCTACAAAGGTTAAGAGAGGACTTGGTACAATTAGGCAGGATGTTAACTTGTCAATTAAAGGAGGAGCAAGGACAGAGATAAAAGGTTTTCAGGATCTTAAATCAATGCCAAAGATAATGGATAAGGAGATTGAAAGGCAACTTAGATTGATTAAGCAAGGTAAAAAGGTTTCAAAGGATGTTAGAAAGGCTGAGGCTGACCTTTCAACAAAGTTTTTAAGGCCAATTCCTGGTTCTGCAAGAATGTACCCTGAGACAGATGTACCTCCTATTAAACCAGATATTAAGAATATTAAGATTCCAAAGTTGATTACTGAGAAAGTTGAAGATCTAAAAAAGATTGGGATTAGTAAAGAGATTGCATCAACACTTGTGAAAGAGCAAAAACTTGAGTTGTTTAAAGAGTTTAAGAAATTCAAAAACATTGAGCCTAAGTTTATTGCAGCAACTTTGATTAATTCTCCAAAAGAGATTAAGAAGAGGTATAATATTGAACCTAAGTTTGACCACAAGGTTTTATCTGAGTTGTTTAGAGCTTTGGATAAAGGCAAGATTGCCAAAGAAGCGGTATTTGAGATTTTAGTTGAGGTTTCTCAAGGAAAAAATTTAGAGATTGGAAAATATGAGTTATTATCTGATAAGGAACTTGAAAAAGAGATTAAGAAAATAGTTACATCTAAACCGGATCTTCCAATGGGTGCTTTAATGGGTATTGCAATGAAAAAGTTTAGAGGCAAAGCTGATGGAAAGAAAATTGCTGAGGTTATTAATAAATGGAAACAAAAATAAAAAAGGAGTTGTTGTCTGAGCTTGTGTTGTTTGTTTTTGCTGTGTTTACAATTATTTTATTTAAGGGTCATAATCTGATGGTAATTGTACTTTTAATTATTGGTTGGATTTTGGCCTTACAAATATGGCATACAAGAGAAGATATAATGTTATTTGTTGTGGCTGGAATTTGCGGACCTATTGCTGAGATTATTGCTATCCACTACGGAATATGGCAGTATGCTCATCCTGATTTTTTAGGTATTCCTATTTGGCTGTTTCCTCTGTGGGGTTATGCTAGTGTTTTTTTGAATAGATTTTCAAATACTCTTCTTTATTTTTATGATAAGTGGAATAAAGCTAAGAAAAAGAAGAGAAAAAAGAAATGAAATATGATACTATTATTGTAGGAGCTGGTCCTGCTGGGTTAAAATGTGCAGAAGTTCTTGCTAAGAATGGTAAAGAAGTTATTGTTTTTGAAAGGAAGAAGATAGTTGGAGACAAAGTTTGTGCAGGAGGACTAACAGTAAAGGATTTAAACATTGGAATTCCTGAGAAACTATATCAAAGAAAAATTAAAAAGATTATTGTCCATACTCCGAAAAAGCAGGTTGTTATAGAGGAAGAAGAACCACTAATTGTTACTGTTGATAGAAAAGATCTGGGAAGATGGATGTGTGAGCAAGCAGAGGATGCTGGTGCTGTTGTTCAAACAAGTAATAGTGTTACAGAAATCAAAAACAACAGTGTTATAGTAAATAATGATGATAAAATTGGTTTTAAATATCTTATTGGAGCTGAAGGATCTCACTCAATTGTTAGGAAATCTTTAAACCTGGACCTTGAAGATTTTGAAGAGGTTTTCCAATACAAAATTAATAAAGAATTTGAACATTTAGAATTATTTCTGGATCCTGATAAATTTGGAGCCTGCTATTTATACCAATTTCCGCATAAAGGTGTAACTTATTTTGGTACTGGTGCTGATTTGTCAAAATCAATTCATCAACCTGTTTTTGATTTAAGTATTAAAAAGATAAGGAAAAACTTTGATTCTTGGTGTATGGATAGATTTGACATAAAAAAAGCACAGTTTCAAGCTGCCATTATTAGTTATGATTACAAAGGTTTTGATTTTGGTAGCAAGTTTTTAATTGGAGATGCTGGAGGTTTTGCATCAGGAGCAACAGGTGAGGGAATTTACAATGCAATTGTGTCTGGTGAGGAAGTTGCTAAGAAAATACTAGACAACAAATACAAATGTCCAAAAATAAAACACATTCTAAAAGTAAAAAAGCTTGAGGAAGTTATGCTTAGAGAGCTTGAATTTAGTAAGAATTTAACTAAATTGGAACTGGATTTTGTAATTCGTTTGCTAAAGAGGAGATGGTTCAAGAGTTTTGCTGAAGACTTGTTAATGAAGAAATAACCAACAAAACATTTATAAACTTATTTTTATATTTTGTTTAATATGGGTCAAAGAGATATTGTAAGTCTTTTAAGAAAATCAAAAGGCAAATGGCTTAATGCTAATGAGATTTCAAACAGGTTGAATGTTTCTATGGGCTCTGTGCTTGCATCACTTAGAAGGTTAAGAAAAGCAAATCTAATTATGTTTGAAAACCAGTTGACTAAAGTTGGTACTGTGTATAAGAAAATATTTGTGTACAGGTTTAAAGGAGAGAAGTAATATGCTTATTTTGGATATTGTGCTATTAATATTGTCTTGTTTTGTTCTTGTTAAAAGCAGTAGTTTATTAGTAAAGGCATTGACCAAAGTATCTGGTTTTTTGGGTTTTAATGAATTTACTATTGGTTTTATTATTATGGCAATTTCAACTTCTCTTCCTGAGTTGTTTGTTGGTATTACAGCGGCTCTTGAGAATAACCCTGCATTAGCTTTGGGCACTGTTATTGGGTCAAATATTTTGGACCTTACAATTGTTATTGGAATCGTAACTTTACTAGTTAAGAATATTAAAATAAAAAGTAAGCTTATCAAGAAGGATGTTTTATACATGTTAGGTCTGGTTGTGCTTCCAGTCTTATTGATGCTGGATCAAAAATTAGGAAGAATTGATGGGGCTATTCTTTTGACTGTATTTATGCTTTACATTTGGCAGATGATCAAACAAGAGAGAAAGTTCCACAAAAAAATTGCAAAGGTCAAGAAGATTGAAGCTGTGAGATGGTTAGTGGTTGCTATTGTTAGCATATTTGTTTTGATGATTAGCGCGGATTTTGTGGTGCAATTTGGGACAAGTCTATCAATTGAATTACTTCTTCCTCCATTGTTAGTTGGTATATTCATTGTTTCGCTTGGAACAAGTTTACCTGAGTTAATTTTTGAAGCAAAAGCAGTTTTGGAAAAGCATGAAGAATTAGCAATTGGAGATTTGATTGGAAGTGTTATTACAAATTCAACATTAGTATTGGGAGTAACGGCTTTAATTACTCCTATTCAAGCTGAGTTTTTATTGTTTTTTTCAGGAGCATTGTTTATGGTTTTAATTGCATTTATTTTTATGACGTTTGCAGAATCTGATAAAGGTATTAGCTGGAAAGAAGGAGTATCATTAATTTTCCTTTACATATTTTTTGTAATAATTGAGGCTTATATCAAGTCAATCTCTTGAGGAAAGCATAGATCAAGGTTTTATTAAGTATTAAACCATTATAAAAATTATTTTAATACTTGTATTAATATTTTAGTTATACTTATATATGAATACGCTTTTTGGAATAGATATGTGTGGGATAATTGCATATAAAGGAAATAGGAAAGCAAGTCCAATTTTGCATAAATCACTGTTGAACCTTGAGTATAGAGGATATGATTCAGCTGGTATGGCAACGATTAATGGTGGAACAATTTATGCAAAAAAGGATGTTGGAAGAGTGGCTGAAGTTGATAAAAAACATGATTTTAACTCAATGACTGGTAATATTGGTATAGCTCACACCCGCTGGGCAACCACAGGAAGTGTTAGGACAGAAAATTCACATCCACATGTAAGTTCAGATGGGAGGCTAGCTATTGTTCACAATGGTATTATTGAAAATTATAATGTAATTAAAACTCAACTTGTTGATTTGGGTTATAAATTTAAATCAGGTACTGACACTGAGGTTGCCACACACTTAATATCACATTACTTATCTGATAATAATATTGAGGAGGCTGTCAGGAAAGCTTTTTTGAAGTTTAAAGGAAGAAATGCCTTAGTTGTAATGGATAAAGAAACAAACAAAATTATTGGAATAAGAGATGGGTCTCCATTAGTTTATGGACATGGAAACCAAGAGTCATTTATTGCTTCAGATATCCCTGCATTTTTGGAACATACTAACAAAGTTGTTTTTTTAAATGATAAAGAGATGATCTCAATAGGTGACAGTATTGGATTATATGACGTGAATACTGGAGAAAGACTTAAGATAATTGAATCAGAGATAGATTGGAATATAGAAATGGCAAAAAAAGGAGAGCATCCACATTTTATGTTAAAGGAGATTCTTGAGCAAGGAACTACACTTGCTCGTGCTACTAATCAAAATAAAGAACAAATCTATCAAATTGTTAAGGAATTAAAGGATGCTAAACATATTATTTTGGTGGGCTGTGGTACCACTGGTAAAGTAGCTCACATCGGACAATATTTGTTTTCAACAATTGCAGAAAAACATGTTCAAACTACTTTTGGTTCTGAATTTGAACAAGTAAAACCGATTATTGGAGCAGATACTGTTTTATTAGTAATTTCACAAAGTGGAGAAACAGCAGATACTTTAGAGGTAATAAAGTATGCAAAATCAGAAGGTGCAAAGATTATTTCAATTATTAATGTTGAGGGTTCCACAATAATGAGATTATCTGATTACTCTTTATTGATTAATGCTGGAGTGGAAAAAGCAGTAGCTTCAACTAAAGCTACAAATAGTCAAATTGGTTTATTGATTATTCTTGCCAATGCATTAAAAGGGGATTACTCAAA
>CAYQPU010000028.1:0-22510 GCA_964419615.1 uncultured Methanosarcinales archaeon
TTTGCTCTAGTTAAGGAAGAATTAGATGAAATCAATAATCATTCAAGAATTCCATTTTGGGGTTCAGATTTTTCAGGAGGATACCCAATATTCTTATTCAACTCCTACTTTTACTATGAAAGATTAGCCACATTAAATATTATACTCCCAGATAATTTTAGCATTGTTTATTTAATGAACACTCATGCATTTTTATCAGTAATCATACTTGGACTAGGTATATTTGCCTTAGCTAAAAGATTTGGTATGAACAACTTCCAATCAACATTATCTGTCCTAATATTCAATATCAATCCCTTTTTAGCAAGTAAATTTGGATACTCTGGAGACATAAAAGAACTAACAGCATTTGCAGTCCTGCCTTTAATATTCTTAGTATTCACACTAAAAAAACCAAAGAAATTTATTCTTCTTGCATTACTATTATCTTTCTTATACTATTCACACCTAATCTTATGCTTATTTGTTATAACATTGCTTGCAATATACTATGCACTTGAAATACTAATACAAAAGAAAATCTCAAAATCAGAACTCAAACACTTATTGGTAGGGGTTGGATTAACATTCTTATTAATCTCTCCACATGCTGTACCTCTTTTTTTAAATAGGGATTATCCACTACCACTTCATAGAGATGTTGATCTTGGATTTGACAGTCTTCAAAAAACATTTATCAAACCATACACATCAGAACCAACAGACTTTTTCTCATACAATACAGGAATTTATTTTATACTTCTTGGAGCAATAGGTCTAGGTTCACTAATCTTAAAGAATAAATTCCATGAAAAACCCCAATTACTACTCTATTCATTCATAATTTTATTATTAATCATGACATTTGTTCCATTTATTGGACATAAATTATTAGGATTTATTGGCTCTGACAGATCAACAACCACATTCATTTTAATAATTGCAATGCTAGCACCTCTAGCATTATCATTCTCTGACAAACTAACATTCAAAGCATTAGCCATATTAACAATATTAATCATTGTGGCCCACTATGCACCAATCACAAAATTACAATTAAATAATTGGGTAACAGAAACAGCTCAAAATGGTTTATTTGAGCAGCAATATCAAAAACTAGAAAACATAGAACCAGGTAGACTGATAAACTATGGCATATTTGCTTATGCAACAGAAACAGCAGTCCCAGCAGTATCTAACCTGGGAATGATCACGCACACAAATCCATTTGGTCAGCATATTGATCCACAACCAGAATTCAAAGATGGTTCTGAGTCAAAACTAACCTTAAAATATGACATTCCTTATGTAATAAACAGAATGAGAACAACATTCACAAAATACGTTTTCATATTCAAGTGTGATCAAGGAAGGCAAGGTTGGGTAACAGAAGAACAATTCCAAGCTTATGAACAACCGCCATTTAACCTTGAAAAAGTACATCAAGAAGAATGTATTACAATCTACAAAATACCAAAAACAAACTATGTTGAATCAGCTAAAATCTCTTTAATCAGTCTACCAAGAGAAATTACATACAATCAAACTGGGGGCTGGAAAGTGATTGGTTTTCTAAATCCAGAAGATTATAATAAATTTGAATATGATTACACTGTTGATTCGATCAGCGATGTCAAGGTAATCCCTGATCCTGTATCTTATGAATCCAGATTCATAAACAATGACCACATTCAACTAAATGGAGAATTTAAACAAGAATGGATTGTAGTCAAAGACACTTACTACAAAAGATGGCACGCTTATATGAATGGAGAAGAACTTGAAATAAAAGAATCTAACTTAGGAACAATGCTAATAAAAACAAATCCAGGAAATCAAATAGACCTAATAAACAAACCATTTGCTTATGAGCTCTTATTTGGAGCTATTGGAACTGCACTTTTGTTAGCAATATTTATATTCCCAAACAGGTTCTGGAGTAAAAAATGAAAATATCTTTTGTTATACCTGCACATAATGAAGAAAACAATCTAAAAAAGATAGTACCAGCTCTTTTTAAAGAGCTAGACAAATACATTTATGAGTTAATCATTGTAAATGATGCAAGCACAGACAAAACAAAACAAGTAGGCCAAAAACTAGCTAAAAAATACAAAAAACTAAAGCTTGTAAACAGAGTACCTCCTTGTGGGGTTGGAAGAGCAATAAAGGCTGGATTTGGGGCAGTAGATAAAAAATCCAAATGGATTTTATCAATGGATTGTGACTTTTTAGAAAATGTAACTGAAATTAAAAGGCTAATAAGAAGAGCTGAAACAGGAAACTATGATGGAGTGATTGGTTCAAGATATATTTCAAAAGGTCAGTTAATAAATTATCCTTGGATAAAAAAAGTAGCAAATCGTATATACCATTTCTTTGTTAGAAACATTCTTGGAATTAGACAAAAAGATCTAACAAACAACTTTAAATTATACAAAAAAGAAGTAATTGACAGTATAGACTGGCAATCAAATCACTTTGCAATAAATGCAGAGACTGGAATCTTTCCAATACTAAAAGGTTACAAAGTTGCAGAAGTACCTGTTTCTTGGGTACAAAGATACTTTGACAAATCTGATTTTAAAGTATTTAAGTTAGCTCCAAGTTATTTAAAGGTAGCATTTAGATCAATCAAACTTAGGTTTTCACCTGATAAATAACTGAATAAGTATCCGGCCCAATTAGGAACTGTTTCTTTGGCTCGGTTAAATTAAATTCAATCAAACTAATCTCTTGAGGAGGCACAACCAAAGCATCATAAGTAGGAGCATCTGCAACAGCAGGATCAAACCTTTCTTTTGAAACAGAATAATTAACACCATATCTGGATAAATAATCTTTGAATTCAAATCTTGTCAACATTGGTCTTTGCATAAGGTAAGCATCAAGATAAAAATAATCTACACTATACTCTCTTAACAACTCTTCTGTTTTTGCTCTATCATTACCATACAGCATTACAAACGCATCTGCATACCTTTTATCAACATCAACATAATAATTAGCATGGGTCCGTCTAGCAATGACTAAATTTCTGCCAGTAAGTGCATTTAAAGCAAAAGAACTTTCATCATTTCCCAAAAACACATCATCCTTATTTGTGTTG
Organism: uncultured Methanosarcinales archaeon; assembly: GCA_964419615.1. Taxonomy (GTDB): domain Archaea; phylum Nanobdellota; class Nanobdellia; order Woesearchaeales; family JAGVZT01; genus JAANXH01. The sequence continues at coordinate 3,089 of CAYQPU010000028.1, forward strand.
TCCAAAATCCAAGTTTCGGTATCAAACATAATCTGTAATGATTGGTCAGTCTGCCTACCATATTGCACCCATTGATCATTATTAAAATTAACATAACTCTGAAACATAAATCCAACAAACAACAACCCTGCAACAACAAGAAACACTCTCTCGTTCTTTAATATCAATTCAATATTTCTAATTCCATAAGTTAACAATACAAGGAAAACAATCCAATTAATGGTCCCCCATAATAAACCCGGAGCTATCCAATTGTTAAGCAAAGGTTTTGTAATTAAAAAATGAGATGTTAATAAAACAGCTCCTATAAGCCAATAAAAGGCAGCTCTTTGTTCAAACTTCTTTTTATTTAGAAATGCAAACACAAAACCTGCTAAGGCAAGCAAACCAGATACAAGCTTTAACAATCCTTTTAATGTAAATAATTGGTGAATTCTAATGAAAAATTTCCAAACAATAGAAACAATCCAACCAATACCTTGAGTAGTTACATCTGCATGAGAATATTGTTGCGATGGATTTAATGTATTCATGTGATAGACAAAGACCCAAGGCCCAATAAGAATTAAACTAATCAAAGCAGCGATAACAACAGGTATCAAATACTTTTTAACAGGTATTTTTTTAGTTCTAATTGACTCAAACAAAACAGCGCAACCAATTAAACCAGCAACACTAATAAAACTCAATATATGAGACAATGCCGTAAGCCCTAAAAACAAACCAAGCAGATATTTATGTTTTTTATTACCTCTTTCAAGCTCAATCCAGCTCCATAAAGAAAGCAGCATAAACAAAGATGCAAAAGCACCAGAAATCTTAATATCAATAACTCTTAAAGATAGTAAAGAAAGCATAAAAATAATCCCATACTTCTTATCTTTAAAAAACTTAGAACCAAACAAGTAGCCAGCATACATGATCAGGATCTGGATAAAAGCAGGCAGAATATAAGACATCTTCTCAAGACTCATTCCAGTGATTTTAACTAGGAATGCAGTAACCCAATAAGATAACCAGCCATAATAAGCATAATGTCCAGCAAAATAAGAATCAAGCCAAGGTGCATTTCCTTGCAAGATAGCTTGTGTAAATCCTCTGATCATATAAAGATCTCCACCAAACAAAGGTCCAGGGATATGCTTAAACTTAGAAACGAGCATGATTAATCCTAATAAAAAAACCACCAAAAAACCATACACAAACTTATCTTCATCAGTTTTGATTAAAACCACCCATTTGAATAATACCTTGTTTGTTTATAATTCTTTCTGAGTTAAGATTTAGTTATTCCTTCCATAAGGTTAATATTTAAATTTAATTATTCTAGAAAACTAATATTTTCCTTTAATAGGTATTAGAAATTCATAGATTACACAAACTTTGTATACTTTCATATAATTCCATTTGTACGGCACAATCTTGTTGCAAAAGGTGGAGATTTGCATAAGATTGAATTAATCTGAGTGGGGCTTTCTTTTCAATTTTTAATTGCACAGCATCCTCAAATGCTTCACTTAATTCTTGTATATTAGAAGCATTTTTTTGAATATTTTGATTTAAGATTCCCCACATAGTAAGCCTTCCTGGAATCATATTTGGGTCATCTAGATAACATGTAACTGGTTGAAACAAATCATCTAGCATAAATTGTCTCGCTTGGGCACCGAGCAGAACACCATAGCCACACCCATAATCTATGTTTGAGATAACACTTCCATTCCAAAAAACATCCTTTCTTTTTATATCTCTTAAACCGATAATTGTTGATTTTTCAATCCATTTCCCTGCTGCATGCTCAAAATCAGATTTATATGTAGGGTTATTTAATGGGTGTTTTGTCATATCAGTCAATCTGGTTCCTTCAGCTTCTTCAGTAATAATTATTGACCCCCTTTGACCTTTGTCCAAATTTGACACAAGGAACTTTGATCCTTTCCCTGTCAATAAATATTCCATAAGCATCTGAGTCCCTGAATTATTTGCATTATGCCAATCTCTCTTTATGAACAAGGTTTGTTCTTTTCCGTCAACTAGAAACTTAGCAGAATATACATTATGTTCCTTTTTAAGTCTACTTTGTAAATATTGAACATTGTTTGCATCGTAGAAAAGAAAAGCAGCTTTAATTAAAGCATCGGTATCATTTACAAAACTCTCAAAGGGAGGTAATTCTACTTCACCCAGTATTTTTGATAAAGCCATCAATTTATATCAATCCCCTCATTTTGTGAAATACCTATTAAATACCTACAATATTGGATGTTTACATATATAAATCTTTTGTTTTTTATTACTGGGCAGGGATAAATTCATATATTTAATCTGCATAATTGATTAGTATATCAAATTAACTTAAATGACAACCTTATTAAATTCCAAATCTATTAAATTATATATGACTAATCTCCAAAAACTTGTGATTGAAGAATTTTCTGGAAAAAATGCTCAACTTATGTACATTAAAAAGGTAGATGAAGGATTATGGATTTCAGAAAAGCACTTTTTTAAAAAGTACTTCAAAAAAAACAAAGCAAAATTATTAGACATTGGTTGTGGAACAGGAAGGACAACAATTCCATTGTTCAAAAATGGCTTTAAAGTAGTTGGAATAGATCTTGTTCCAATCATGATCCAAAACGCAAAAAAGATTTCTATAAAGAAAAAACTCAAAATTGATTATCGAGTGGAAGATGCCACAAACTTAAAATTCAAAGATAATTCATTTGAATATGCTGTTTTTTCCAATCAAGGTTGGACACAAATTCCAGGAAAAGAAAATAGACTAAAAGCTCTTAAAGAAATCTATAGAGTTTTAAAAAAAGAAGGGATATACATATTCACAGCACATCCGAGAACCTTAATATGCAAATCTTCATTCTTTTGGTTAAAACAATGGTTAAGGTTTTATATTCTAAAACCAATGGGACTTAATATTGAAGAAATGGATTTTGGAGATAGATTCTTTGATAGAGAAACAACTGACAATCAAAAAACTTACAAAACTAAACAATACATTCACATTCCATCTATAAAAGAAGTTGAGCAGGAAATAATAAAAGCAGGGTTTAAAATCCTGGAAGTAAATGGTGAATTCCAGATTTCTAAAAAAGATGTCAGAAAACATCCACCCATTTTTTATATCTGTCAAAAATAATTGAAGTTCACTTTCTTAACTAAATTCATTCAAACAATTTACCTTAACATTTAAATACTACATATTTGCTCACCATATCAATAAATAATATATTGAAAGGTGATAATAATGCCAGTAAAAAAAACAAAAAAATCAGTTAAGAAAAAAGCAATAAAATCAGAAGAATGCAATTGTGACATTGAAAGTAATTGTTGTAAAGACTTTAATAGTGCATGCAAAGGTGGATGCATGTATGGACTTGGTGTTGTGGGCGCAGCAGTATATTTTATATCCACTACAACAGGCTTTTGGATGGGTGTTTTAGGAATATTAAAAGCACTTGTTTGGCCAGGTTTTTTGGTCTATGGACTGCTTAAATTCTTTGGACTATAGAAATCTGTAGAATATGTTTTTTTTATTTAATTTAAATAGTATTACCAATAATACCAAAACAGATAATATGCTAATTACTTTTCCAATTCTATAACTTATTGGTTCATAAACAAAATCAATAACATGATCTCCTTTTTCTAATTGAATTCCTCTTAATGCCTGATTTGTTTTCTGTATATCAATTGGTTTACCATTGTCATATGCTTTCCAACCAGGGTAGTAAACTTCACTTAAGACAACAAAGTCTTGTTCTTTAAGTTCTGCATTTAGCATAATCTGGTTTGGGCTGTATTTGGTAATTTCAACAACTCCTGACTTATAATCTGAGACAAACACTCTTGGCAAAACATCAACATTCTCATAAACAAAAACTTTATTTGTTTCCATAACAAATTCCTTGCCACCATAATGTCTAACCTGTTCATACTCCAAGTTCTCATAAACAAGCTTGTAACCAGAAACATTGCTTTTTGTATGTGAAACAACATACTTAACATTAAGCAGATCAATAACTTCATGATTCTTAATCTTCTCAAGACTAAACTTTGGATCTAATTGCAACATCAATTCAGTTGGAGCATACTCTTCATCACCACTAATTAAATTAGCAAGTTCAACATATTCTTTTAATATAAGTGGATTATAACCTGTTGCCAGTTCAATATTGTGGCGAGCTGCAACACTATGACGCAAATAGCCAGAAGTATCCAGCACTCTAAACTGACCTGTATCTTGTTTTAAAAACTCTACAAGTTCATCTTGCATAAAAACTTCAGATACGTCTTTAACATAGATCATAGGTAATCCATAACTGAAAAGATCAAAAATTAATATTGCAAGCAACAAAAACTTCACGAGTTTTAAGTTGGTATTTGATTTAAAATAAATAACCATTCCAATTGCAGTCAAAAGCAAACCAATTCTAAGTGCAGAATTAATAATCCCATTATGTATCTGGATTAACTTTCCTTGATAATAATCAAATGACTTAGCATTTTCATTTTCCAAAATTCCAGACTGATTAAGCATTAACTCTCCTTTGTTAACTATCAAATCTTTTTGAGAATAAATCACAGGAACTAAAAATAAAGCAATTAACCCAATTAACACAAGAATTTTGCCTACACTCTTAAAATCTTTTTTTAATAGAATATCACAACCATAACCTGCTAACACAACCAATGCAAAAACAGGCACAAACATAATTGCAGCAGGTGTTCTAAACAAACTAAATCCTGGAATGTTGTAAATCAATCTGAAAAAAGGAGTATAAGATCCAAATGCAACCAGTAATCCAAACAAAAACAGGATCACAAAATCTGATTTCTCTTTCCTGTTATTTAATAGAGATATTCTCGCAAGTAATAATCCTAAAACACCTAAATAAGCAGCATACTCCCAATAAAAACCACCAACCCAATCAGTATTATTAACAGGAGTTCCATAAATGTTTGGCAAAACAAAATTAATCAACCTCCAAGGAGCATAAGATCCAAAACTTGAGAACTCATAACTTCTTCCAGCAGTTCTTGTGGTATGTTGTGCATACTCGATAGCAGGAAGCAGTATTACCGCAGAAAGACCAACACAAATAACAAAAGCAGTAACATAGTAAAATGCAAGCTTTGGCTTTTTCTTTGATCTTAACCAATTCAAACCAAAGTACAAAGATAAAGCAACACATGAATAAAAGAAATTCTGAATCATAGATGCATTTAATTGCAAAGCAAGGATGATTCCCAGCCACAAAGCATCATTAAGTTTCTTATGTTTAATAAGGCGATCACAAAACAAAAATAAAAGAGGCACCCAGCAAATAACAAACATATTAGTCATATGTCCAACAAATATTCGACTTATCAGCACAGCTGAAAACATAAATGAAACAGCTCCAATAAGAGAACTGTACTCTGAGATCCTTTTATTTCTCAAGAAAAAATAAGTAGAAACTCCTGCAATCAAAACATGAATCATAAACAAAAATCCATAAACAATTTCAGGATTAAAAACTACAAAAAACCAATTAAATGGATAATAAAACATTGAAACTGACAAATCTCCCAAAAAAGGAGTACCTGAAAACAAATTAGGATTCCATAAAGGAAGCTTTCCATATTCTTGATAACTTTGATGAGAAAAAAACTTCCAAGGAGTATAAGCTAAAGTAAGATCGTAACCAGGAGAAATCAGTTTATCTGGATTCAACAAAACCTTGTGAAAAAACACCAATGTAAGAATTAAGATAATTAACAAAGGCCAGATATTTTTATTTCTCACCATAAATAATCACTCCTGAACCCTGCCATCTAACTAAAGGAATATCTTCTAAAATATCACTCATAAAACCCATTGGTTTGATCAGAGAATCTGGAATAAATGGAACTGCAAATAAAAAAGGTTTAATTGAAACCTTCATTGGTTTGAAAAATGATTTATATTTCCAAGGCGAATATGAATTCTCACCAGCATCTTTATACTTCTGGCTAACTTTTTCAAGAACTCTTCTAAGAACACAAACACCATTAGCTTCAATCAAAAACACATATTTTTTGGAAACTCTAACCATCTCCTGTGCCATCTTCTTTGGATCAGTAACATGATGCATAACATCAACAGCAAAAACCAAATCAAAAGAATCATCCTTAAATCTTGATAAATCCTGAGCATCAACTTTATAAGCTTCAAAACCTTTTTTCTTTAACTGCTTTACACCAGAAGCTGAAATTTCTGATGCAACATACTCTTTAATGAACTTTTTATTATTTATTAGCTCAGAAACTTCTCCATTCCCTGCACCAAGCTCGAGCACTCTCATTGCTTTTTTGCCTGAGAAATTTTTCATAAAAACAGAAATATACTTTGGCACCTTATACTCTGTAGCCATCTTCCCATCCCATTCCTCCTTGAAATTGGAAGTTTCACTATATAGCTTATCATAACACTTAATCATACCTTTTTTCTTTTCCACAAATTCCCCCAAGATTAGATCATGTACTTAGAAATATATAACTTTTGGTATGAAACAACTTATTCATCTAATCCAAAGGCTGTACTCTTTTATATTCATCCCAAGTATCTAGAAACTCTTGAATTGTAGACTCTGTTCTTGGATGATATGCCATTTTCTCAAGCAGAGGTGGTGGTATTGTTAAAATATGAGCACCAGTCTGAATAGCCCTATTTACATGAGACATTTGTCTGATACTTCCCACAATAATCTTTGACTTAAACTTGTGCTTTTCAAATGCATTAACAGTATCTTCTGTAACACGTTGAGCATCAAAACCCATATCTTCAATCCTGCCCCAAAAAAGGCTTACATAGGTTGCTCCAGATTTTGCAGCCAAGACTGCCTGCTGCATAGTCATACAAGCTGTAACATTAGTTTTAACACCCTTTTCAGTTAAAGTTTTCACAGCCTTTAGACCAGCCATACCCATTGGAATCTTTATAGCAACATTATCTCCCCATTTAGTATACTTTAAAGCTTCAGTAACCATCTCATCAGCATCATTTGTTGTAACTTCAATACTAACATCACCCTTAACTTCCTTTAAGATCTCCATCATCCTTTTCTCAAAAGGAACTTTCTCCTTTGCAACAAGTATTGGATTAGTTGTGCAACCATCAACAATACCCCTTTTATTAGCACTTTTAACCGCTTTTAGATTTGCTGTATCAATAAAAATTTCCATTATTTCACCTCTTAGCTGTGTTTTTCCAAAACATTCATTTTTTTCTTTAATGCCGAAATAATCGCATGATGTAAAACCATATGTAACCCTTCAACATGTGGTGTTGAATCTTTTGGAATAACAACACATGCATCACAATGAAGCTTCATTGCTCCTCCATCAAAACCTGCAAATCCAATAGTCTTTGCACCCATATCTTTTGCATACTTGATTGCTTTAGGCATATTTGCAGACCACATATTATCTTCGTCTCCAACACTTCCTCCATGTACACTAAAGCCAACCAGCACATCATCTTTTTTCATGAAGTTTTGAAGCTGACCAACATACAAATGGTCCCAACCAACATCATTAACCCAAGCACTCATAACAGCTACATTATCATTTAAGCAAATAGCTTTGAATCTTTCTTTACCAGGATTATGTGTGGGTTTTAATAGATCACAGGTAAAATGAGTTGCTGCAGCAGCACTTCCACCATTTCCCATCACAAAAACAGTGTTCCCGTTCTGCCAAGCTTCATACAAAATGTTTATTGCTTTATTTACTTGAGCTGGGTCAATATTCTTGACAATCTTTGCAGTCTCAACAAAATAATTTTTAACAAAATCTTCCATTTATCTCACCTATTTTTCTTCTCATTATTGACCATTGAATATTACTTTGGTACCATCAAAGTCAAACTTAAAGGGCATTTCAACTAGTCGAGCGTCACTCATAGCATTTCTAAACTTGTCCTGATTACTATCACAATAAAACATAAAAAAGCCTCCTCCACCAGCACCCATAATCTTACCTCCCAAAGCACCGTTTTGAAGAGCAAGCTCATACCACTCGTCAATCTGTGGATTAGTCATAACAGTTGTCAATTCTTTTTTAGTATTCCAATGCACATTTAACCACTTTCCAAACCTCTGAGTATTTCCTTTTTCCAAGGCTTTTCTTTGTTCCATACCAATTTGCTTTATCTTTGTTAAATTCTCCATTTTCTCTTTATCTTTTTCAGCAGCGCTTTTTTGAGCCTGGAGTACATCTGAAGTTTTTCTCCTTGTACTTGTATAATACAGAATAATATTGTTCTCAAGTTCTCTTATTGTACCCGAATTAATATTAACCGGACCAATTCTAACTCCTCCGCTCCTATCAATCTTCATATGAGAAATTCCACCAAAGGCAGTTGCAAAATGATCTTGAGGTCCGTCGATTCCTTTGCTGACTTTTGAAATAATTTGATTTGCTTCTTCAGCCAGAACTTTTTTTGATGTAAACTCTCCTTTGTAAGTATGCAAAGCATTAAGCAAACCTACAAGAAATGCACCAGAGCTTCCAAGGCCAGTACCTGATGGAATATCTGCAATACTAACAATCTCCATACCTTCATTAATATCAAGTAGTCTTAAAGCCTCATTAATAAGTGGATGCTTAATATCTCTATTATCCTTAACAACCTCTATCTCAGAATAAGCAACTCTTGTTTCTTTGTAAAATCTCTTTCTAACTGCTATGTAAATATACTTGTCAATAGTTCCAGCAACTAGCGCTCCACCATGTTTTTTTGAGTAAAATGGCAAATCAGTTCCACCTCCACCTAGAGAAACTCTCAAAGGTGTTCTAGTTATTATCATCTTATCCCCTCCACAACAAAAATAAGGATTTGAAAAACTAGTATATAATACTTTCGTAGAAAGATTTAAATATGTGAAATTTAATTAATTAGTTTTAGAACTACTTGATATATAATCAACTGCTTCTTTCAAATTTTTTAATGTACAATCTGGTTCAACTTGTATTTCTTTATCTGCTTTTGACCCACAACCTCCGCCTTCAGTAACCATAATTGTTTTAACACCCGCAGCCTTACCAGCTGCAATATCTGTTTTGGAATCTCCAATTATCCATGATTTTTTAACATCAATATCAAAATCTTTAACCGCTCTTAGTAATAATCCGGGTTTAGGTTTCCTGCACTCACAATCATACTTTAACTCTGGAATCTCACCTTCAAAACCTTTTTCTGGGTGATGTGGACAAACATAAATTCCATCAAGATGAGCACCATGTTCTGCTAAGACTTTTTTTAGATGATCATGCACTCGCATTAAATCAGAATATGAAAAAAACCCCTTAGCAACTTCAGGTTGATTAGTAACCAAAATAACAAAATAACCTGCATCATTAATTCTTTTAATTGCTTTTAGAGCATATGGATAAATCTTTAGCTTTTCTGGGCGATCAATTCTACTAGCGTTTTCATTAATAACTCCATCTCTATCAAGAAAGACTGCTTTTTTCATGTGTTATTGGTAACATGTTTGATTTATAAACATTTAGATTTCAGCAGGAAAATATTAAATAATGTTCTTAGTACTCTAAGCACACAATGGATAAAAAAGATTTAGATGATTTATTTTTATATTTAAACAAAGTGATTAATGTTAGTATCACTCCAAAGCTGGTTGAAGCTTGGGATGTTTCACCTGGATCAAGAGGACATGAATTATACAACAGACCTGAATCAAGAGATTTTCTAACAGTGCATGATTTTGAAGCTCAAGTTATAATGGATGAAAAATTACAGGAATTTGGAATTCCTGTTGGCAGTGTTGGGGAAGAAAGCCATCCAAAAATTATTGAAAAACTTAGAGAAATTGGAGAGCATGATCCAACAATTGAAGGTTTGCTTGACAGATATGACAGAATACAAAGACCAAGAAAGCCAGAAGTATCTATTTTGTCAGATATGATAGATGGCACAAGAATTTTTTTAAACAAAGGTGTTAAGTGGACAACAGGAAGCGCAATTATACAAGATGGTGAAACAAAAGGTGCCATTGTATATTGGCCGCTAGCTCATAGAATGTTTTGGGCGCTAGAAGGAATACCTGGAGCACACATGGCACCAATGTTCACATACAAAAATATTAAAGATTTAAAAGATAGCAGTGATAAACTGTGGGCTTTGCCATCTAGTTTTCTTGGTGAAAAAACAATCTACTGGGTCTCAACAAGTTCTTTTAATGGTCAGATTGTTTGGCCCAAAGATACACCATTAAACAAAAGATATGCTGTTAAAGAGGATATTACTCCCGAGGTAACTTGGCAAAGATTGTTTGGGCAAAGCTATCATGGATCAAAACCAGAAAGAGAAGAAACACTTAAGTGGGATAGACCTGGTTCAGGATCTTCACTTTTGCAGCTATGCCTTGGTGCAGGCGCTTTCCTTGGAGGACCAGACGGATATGTGATGCTCTTTCAAGAAGCGGTTGATATAGCCATTGCAGGTTACATTTACAATAAGGCAGGTGGTTATTTATGCATGAGCACATGCGCCCATGATCAACCAGGTAAGCCCATAGACACAAATTTATTGTATTATCCAAATCGAGAAAAAGAATTTTTAACCATGGATCAAAGATACCATGTAATTGGAGCACCTAACATAGAAAATTTCAACATGATACTGGATATAATCACAGAAACATATGAAATGAATCAACCGATTGCAAAATAAAACTTAAAGAATCTTTTTTACTCCTTTAAACTCTTGCATAAACTTCTCATACTTTTCCATCCTTCCTATTTCTCTAAAAAACTCTGTTGTTGGATAGCCAAATAAGTTTTCTCCTCTCTTAACTAAATTAGGAAACAACTGTTTTCCAAAATCATATTTCTCATCCTCAGGAATAAACTTAAAAATATCTTTCTTAAAAACATATGTTGAGCTATTGATGTATTTTTGTTCTGTAATCTTCTCAATCTCTTCCATACTTGGTTTTTCTAAAAAAGACTTTATTCTTTTATTTGGATCCAAAGTAATCACACTTGAACTTTTATACCCTTCTGGTAAAGGTCTTAAACAAACAGTTCCAAGAGCATTATTCTTCTTGTGTTCCAGAACCAGTTTATTAAAATCAATACTTGTTAAAATATCAGCAAAATAAACAATAAAATCATCATCAACTAAATCTTCAGCTAACTTAACAGCACCAGCAGTACCCATTAAATTATCTTTTACATACTCAATATTAATACCAAACTTGCTTCCATCACCAAAATATTCTTCAACCTTTTCAGCAAGATGAGCAACACAGAAAATAAAATCCTTAAATCCATTCCTCTTAAAATACATAAGCTGCCTTTCAACTAAGGGTGTTCCATTAATATCTATAAGACATTTTGGAATCTTTTCAGCTATAGGTTTTAGTCTTGTTGCAAGTCCGCCAGCAACTACTATTATCTTCATGATATATTAGAGGTCTTAATCAAGATATTTAAGCTTTTCCAGAAACTGCCCATGAAGCACTTCATTTGTTGCCAACCTATCCGCAATCAATATTTCTTTGTTTTGGCCACCGTAATCTGTAAATCTTCCTCCAGCTTCTTTAAGAATTAGCATTGCAGCAGCAATATCCCAGGGACCATTATATTGAGCATCTTTAGCTTGAGAATTACATATATAAGCATCAATTTTACCAGCGGCAACAGCACATATTTCTAAAGCAGCACTATCCCATCTACGAGCAGCTCTGACTTTAGGAGGATGAAATAACTCATAGAGTTTTTTACCTCGATTTATCTGTGTATCATTGTTATAAGGATATGCAAGAATTATTACACTATCTTCCAATTTATTTGTGGAAGAGATCCTCATTCTATTTTCTTGGTTTTTGTACTTATCTGAACTTGCTATACCTCTAAAATGATATGCACGTAATCCTTTTGCAGCAACATACCATTTTTGGTTTACTGGATCGTACACCACACCAGCTATTGTTTCAATGCCATCAACCAAAGCAAAACTAATTGACCACATATCAATTCCGCGACTAAAGTTAATACTTCCATCAATTGGATCCAAAACCCATTTCAATCCCTCTTTTTTTAGTGCTTCCAAAACAAAGTCCTTATCCATCTCTTCAGAAACAACTGGGAAAGCATACTTACTCTTTGCAATTCTATCAATCACAAACTTGTGTACTTCCTTATCAGCAATAGTTGAGAAATCTTCAATAGATTGATCTGCAGTACTTTCATGCTCTTCTCCATAATATCGAAGTGCAATGTGAGCAGCTTCACTTACAATCCTAACTGTGAAATCAAGAGTACTATTAAGATCTCCCAGTACTTCTTCTCTTGAAAGTATAAGTTTAATCATTTTCCAGCATCTCTTTAACTGTTCTCTTAACAGCTTCTTTAGAACTTAATTTAATTTTAAATCCAATTTTCTTAAGTTTGTTAACATCCAACCTAACAACAGGCACATCTCCTTTCCAACCTCTACTTCCACCAGTATGCTTAAGCTCAACATCTTTAAGACTCATTTCCTCAATTACGATTTGTGCTATCTCATTTACAGAAGTAAAATCATCACAAGCTACATTGAACACGTTAACTTTCTCTTTGGAATTCTCAATTATAAATAAAATAGCATCAAGTATTTCTTCAATATGAATATAAGGTTTACTTTGTTTACCATCCCCTAAAATCTCCAGCTCTTTTGGATTTTTTTTAAGCTTATTCATAAAATCTAAACTTACCCCATGAGTCTGGTTTCCACCAATAATATTCCCGAATCTACCAATCCAAGCCTGCATATCAAACTGATGGCAAAAAGCAGAAATCAATCCTTCAGCGCCAAGTTTACTTGCTCCATACATTGAGATAGGTAGCAAGGGTCCATAATCTTCAGCTGTATAAGACTCACCTGCATCACCGTAAACTCCGCTTCCAGATGTAAATGCTATCTTTTTTACACCAGTAAGTCTCATTGCATCAAGCAAGTTAAAAGTTGCAATAACACTATGCTTCAAATCAATATCTGGGTACTTAATTGCCAGAGCAATGTCAGGATTAGCAGCAAAATGTAATACAAAATCATGTCCTTTTATTGCCTGAATAACATCATCTTTATCTCTTAAGTCCCCTTTAACAAACTTAAACTTGGGATTATCTATCAGTTTGTCAATCCTGCTTGTATCTCCACAAAGCAAATTATCAAATACTGTAACGTCATGACTTTGTTTTAACAGTCGTTTGCTCATCTCACTTCCAATAAAACCTGCTCCGCCAGTAATAAAATATTTCACTTTCTCATCAACTCCAATCTAAATTTTATCAAATTAATAAACTCTTTGAACATTAACTTAGGTATCTTTTGTGGTGCTAGTTCACCACTCTCAACAAATATATGTTTGATTGGAACTTCAATTGCCTTAAGACCATCTCTTTTTGCCCTGATCAACATCTCAACACTAGGTGTTGCCTTAAGTCTACCAACCTTATCAATATAATTAAGTAAATCCTTCTTTTTCCAAATCCTAAAATTACAATTAGCACCCCTTAGCCATAAGCCATAAAGCATTCCAACAATCAAAACATTTCCAAAAGAAAGAATCACTCTGTAAAACGGTTTTCTCTTGGTTTTATAGCCCACAACAATATCAGCCCTACCTCTTGTCCGATATAAACTCCAAAAATCATTTGGATCATGTTCTCCATCACCATCACTTAAAAAAACTAAATCATTCTTAGCTTTTTTAACAGCGTCCCTCATTGCAGGTAAGTATCCTTTTTTACCCTTTGCTGTAATTAATCTGAATGGAATTTCTTTGTTAAGTTTAGCAAGAATCTTTTTTGTTCCATCAGTACTACCATCCTCTGCTACAATAAACTCAGAGCCAGGTAGCTTTTTCATCACCTTTTTATGAAATCCACTCACAACACCTTCAATTGTAGAAGCGCTATTATGAACCAATATAACCAGTGATATTCTCTTAGCACCCTTATCTTTTTTCATTATTTAACCTCTCTGCCAATTCTCGAGCTTTTCGAACACAGGCATCCATATTTAAATATTCAAACTCAGCAAACCTTCCACACAATATAATACCTATTTCTTTAAAATAATCTCTAACTATTTTAATATTTTTTAAATAGTCCTTATCATAAACAACATATGCATACTTTGTTCTGAAAACATCTTTATGCACAATATCTTCTTTGCTCACAATTCCTAATCTATCTAGACCATTAACAGTATGATTAATTATTTGTTCATTACTCATAGAATCAAATCTATCTCCTTTATTTACTGTATACTCAGCAATTAAAGCAGATTTATCTTCAGGAGCACAATTTTCAGAAAACCTGTTCATAAAACAAATTCTGTGAAAACCAACTCTTCTTGTTGGAACATACAAAGCAGTCATATCTGTTAAATCTTTAACATCCGCGCCAAGCATAACAACAATCAATGAGTTGTACTTTAAGTCCTTTGTAGCTCTCTTAATTTCAGGTGGAACATCATCAAGAGTATTAATCAAATCCATAACTGGGATTGTCGAAACAATTTTGTCAAACCTTTTTTCTTTTTTCCCATTAAAAACAACCCATCTTTTACCTTTGGTAATCTTCTTAATATTGTAACCTTTTGTTACTTTCTTAGCCTCAGATTCAAGCACTTTAATCAAAGAATTAATTCCTCCTGTTATTGGATAAAAGAAATGGAGTTGGTGTTTATATCCTTCAGTATTAATACCAAGAGAAGACTTAACAACATCTAATTTAGGAGGTTTTGGAACTCTGCCATCAACCCAATGCATACTCATATTCTCAGGTTTATAATTCCAAATCTTTTCATTATAAGGCACAAGGTAAACATCAGCAATCCCCTTTCCAAAAGTATGGTAAATCCATTCTTTAAAATTACTTGGCTTAGGATTAGGATTAAACAAATAATGATATAAACATTTCATATTATCAGAGAAAGGAAGACCAGCAAGATCATTTTCAAAAGGATATTTAATTTTCTTACCTTTAATAAAAACTCTATTGTTTCTTTTTCTCTTATGCTTGTTATCTCCAAGCTTATCAAGCATCCAATTCAAAGTTTCTTTATCTTTAGAAAACAGAATATGCCCGCCTTGATCAAAAGTAAAACCATTCTTTTCAAAGCTTCGGCATAGACCTCCGCACTCTTTTTCTCTCTCCAAAACCTCATAATCATGAACAAGTTCATTAGCAATAGATAGACCAGTCAACCCCCCACCTAAAATGCCAATTTTCATACTTTAAGGTATTCCAGAATGGTATTTAAATCTTTCATAAAACTTATAATACTAAGGTCATATATAATCACTATGGACAAAAAAATTGTAAGATTCCTTCAACTTACCACCTTGTTGATAATCTTTCTTAGTATAATCTATCTAATAGAAGGTTCATTTGTCTCAAGTGATGTGTGGCAAAATCGCTATAATGGCTGCCTTGAATTCTTAGAAGAAGGAAGACTATACAAAAACATCCCTGCATGCGGTCAAGGACCTGTTGTATATGTATCAGGCGCTATTGTAAAATCAATTCTGCCTGCAGATAATTTTGAACATAATATGGATACAGCTTTCACTTTAATCATAATCATTCTAAATTTAATCCTTTTCACATTCATACAAAAACAAATACAAATACAAAGAAAAACTAAAAAAGATTATTTTTTACTAATCTTAATGCTTTATATTCCCTTAATCTTTTACTTTAGCTTAATGCGTATTGAAATGTTCTTAGCAGCATTTTTTGTTTACTTGGGGTACTATTTTAGCAGAAAAACAATCTTGTCTTCAATATTCTTTAGCTTAGCTTTGACAACAAAAGTCACAGCCTTATTTCCAGTAGCAATTCTAGTTGGTTATTACATAATAAAAAGAACAATAACAATTAAAAAATCCAAACTAAAATTTAATTTTGACAATTTCATTAAACAATGTAGTCCATATCTTATAACACCTCTGATCTTCTTAGCAGTGTTTTCAATTATCACCCCAAACTTTGTTTTTTATATGGTGGTAAACACATTTATTAAAAGATCAATTACTGATCAGAATTTAATAAACATTGGAATATCTGCACTAACAAAAAATTACATTTTTATATCAGCAGTATTAATCTTCTTAATAAGTAGTGTTCTCTTTTCAACAAAAAGAAAATTAGAATCATTTTTACCCTTAATTGGAATTCCTCTTGTGATCTTTCTGGTTGCAACAAGTTATAGAAATCCAATTGAAGCATTCACAAGATTTGACATCCATTTAGTATATATCCCATTTTTTATAACAGCACTGGGGATATCTACTAAAAAAAATAAACTCAAAATAATTTTAATTGGATTATTAACAGTTCTAATCTATATGTCATTACTTGGCTTAAAATCTCAAATCCTAATAAGAAATATAGATCACACAAACAACCAAGTATTATCAAACATCCCTTCTGATGTAAACACAATTCTTATCCAAAAAATGGACAATAATGATATCTTAGGAACCTTCCAAAGATACAATCCTGATTTGAAAGCAGACTTTGATTCATTCCCAAGACCAAAAGAACCATTATACATCTATGACTCTGCAGTTGAATGGTGGTTTGACATTCATAACCTAACAAATGCATCAGAATACTATAACACAACAACAGACAAAGTATATGAAGACTATTTAATCAAAGTCAATCAATCACGCTATGATCTAATAGTTGCAGGAGCTCCTTCATGGTGGCCACTTGAACCTTACTTAAGAATAAATGGTGTTCCTAATGGCTATTGTGATGTGCACATACCTAACTTTTGGTTTGCAGATCCAAATGGAAGAGACTGGTGGCAACTGATCTTTAGAAACCAAGCTCATTGTGATCAAATGAACAAAGCAGCAGAACAATTCTACACAAAAAACTTTAACAAGATTTGTAGGGCAAGTCCTCACTATGCCAATACTGTAGTTCCAAAGTTACTTGAGGAAAATAAAATCCAATTAAATCAGACTTGCGACAATAAGATTGATTATTTATATATTAAGAGACTTGAAAGTGTGGAATTTGATTTGTTTGTTTTTATTCTAGTATTTACTTTAATCATATTAACAATAAAAAAGAAACATAATTGATAGAAAAAACTATGAAGATGGAGTCTAGTTTTCGATGAAGTGCTGCACTACTCTATTAACTATTTCATTTCTATCGTATGGTTTCATGCCAACATCAAATTCTGCTTCAACAATTTCCATGTGTTTATGTTTGATATCAAATGATGAAATATTCCATGCAACTTCTAGATGTATAAACTCTTTATTAACTGGTCGGTTACCTCCCCAATCTCTAAAATTAGCATAATGCCTTCTCATACCCAATGATCCATTCCATTCATTACAGCAAGTTCTGCGTACGAAACTGCATCTTCTGTATTAAATCCATATTTTCTTAAGCCAAAGTATGATTCCATTACAACACTTGGTTCTACTTCTGCTAGAAGTGCAACTTCCGTAAGAGCTAATGAGTTTTTAGGATCATAGTGATCTCCGTCCCATTCTCTAACTGCTCTGTTTAATGCTTTGTATGTAAATTCAACAAGATCTGGAGAATAAGCCTCTTGTAATTCTGCTAATCTGTCCAAAACCCGCTTTTCTTCCTGAGGGACAAAATCTTCAATGTTGAATGTTAGTTTATATTGTTCTGTGACTTCATCAATAGATAATCGTTCACTTATAGCATGTTTGTGTAATCTTTCTGCGATACTTAGTAATTCAGTTGTCATACTTAAGCTGATAATATTGCCCATATATAAATGTTTCGGTTTTTTGTCACTTTTAAGTGAAAACAAATATGGTCAGCAGTAAAACAAATAACCTAACACAACACCTTTATCTTCAAAAAAACCTACTTTCTGACATCTAGACAGTTTTTCCCATAATATGCTCTCCTTGTTTATTGTTGGGAAATCAATAATAGCAAAATCTCCAATAATCTCTTCTTCACTAAACTCATCTTCAAAATCAAGTATTGTGACATTCAAGTGTGGAAGATAGTATTGAAAAGCTGTATTTCTAAAAACCTTTACCTCATCATATTCATTATCTTTAATATAATCCAAAACTTCATAACTTATTTTATTAACGCTTGGACTAGTTGTACTAAATAAAAATTCCTGCATAACAAACACATTGTATCCAAAACCAACCCCAATAATCACAGCTAAAATTACAGCTGAAGTTTTTTTATTCTTCAATCCTAAATATGCTCCTAACAATAACATTGAAACCAAAAAACTAAACCCAACAACCTGGAAATCAAGGAAAAACCCAATAGGTCCTGAGCTTCCAGTAATAGGTAAATAAAAATTCCAATCTAATGACATTGCTCTACTAACAAAAGCAGTCTTTGGATAGAAATTAATAAAATCAGCGCTCTGACTAAAAATAAAAATTAAAACAAGCGAAGCAATAAATGAGACAATTAGAGTTTTACTTATCTTAATTTTGGCTTTACTCAAAAAATTTCCAACAATCATACTCAATGGAGCAAGTAAAACAGTAAAATACCTTTCAATAGGTTTAAAATTATCAGTATTTACAAAAGTGTAAAACACAAAGATCAGAGAGATCCAAACAATTGGTAATAAGTATTTTTTATTCCATTTCTTAACTGAAATTAAAAACAACACAATAAACAAAGGTCCAAGCCAGATAACAGAAAGCATGTACTGAACAAGCAACAATCCCAAATTAAACTCACCTGGAGAAGTATACCTTGAAAAATGCCTCAAATTATCAGCAAGCATACTGGACCCACTTGCTAACACAGTTAATGGGTAAATCGAAAACACAACTAAGCCAACTAAAATAACTGGAACAAAAACTTTGAATGTCTTAACAATATTCTTGGTTTTAAGCAAATAGTATAATCCAAGAATTCCAAAAATAAAAACTCCGGGGAATTTAGTAAGCATAGCTAATCCAGAACCAATTCCAGTTAATACAAGCCACTTTCTCTCCTTGGTCTTTTCATACTTTAAAAACATCCAAGTGGAAAGTAAATAAAACATCATCAAAAATGAACCATCAATATCAATCTGAAGTGATGCTAAAGTTGGATAAGCCCCAAAAGTCATTAAGCCTGCAGCAAATATTGCAGCCTTTTCACTAAACAGGTCTTTAGACACAAAATAAACCAAACAAATATTCACAAGTCCAACAAGCAACATCAGCAACTTACTAACCCAAACATTAGATCCTAAAATAAACCTAAACAGTGTGTGCATCAATATTGACAAAGGAGGATGCCAATTAAGCCAAAACTCAGAAGAAAGCCAACCCTTTTCATCCATAGCTGCAAAATGATTCAAACCAGGAAGTCTAATGAAAAAAGCTATGATTA
>CAYQPU010000029.1:0-22433 GCA_964419615.1 uncultured Methanosarcinales archaeon
GAGTTCTCCATAATCATCTATGTTTGCGGTTATTAAAACTCCTAATTCACCTTCAACTTTTAAACCTGGACCATGTTTGTCTGGGAGATTTAAATTAAAATTAGTTTTTTTTAGCTCGTAATTGTCATGGAGAATTATTTTTTGTTTTAATTGATCCCTGACCACATCTTCTATTTTCCATCTACCCCATTTACCATTTACTTTGAATTTACTACAATCAGGACATGTTAGTAAATTGATGTCCTTGAATTTCTCAATAATCGGATTATCTTTTAGATAACACTTTTTACAATAGATTTTGAATTCTCCTTGTTTTCCACAAAGGATACATTTTCTCATGTACTAAGTCAATATTATGAGAGTTAAAAAAGTTGTGGTTTTAGCAAGCTTTTTAAACACCTGTAGAGTCCAGTTGGTTATGGGTATTGATATAGTAAGTTTTAGAGGTAATCCAAATATTGGATTGTTTACTTTTTGTAATGATAAGTTTTGTTTAGTTAGCACTTTGGTTCAGGAAGATAATTTAGATAAATTAAGAAAGAATTTAGCGGTCCCTGTTCACCAAATTAGATTAGCTGGTACTGACCTTATTGGAGTGTTTGCTGCTGGCAATAATAATTGTTTACTTGTTCCAAGTATAATTTTTGAGGAAGAGATTAAAATGCTCGACAAACTAAAGATTAATTATAAGATTATTGATACTAGATTAACTGCCCTAGGTAATAATATTTTGTGTAATGAGTATGGTGCTATTGTTAATGAGAATTTTGAGGAAACTGCTATTAAGCAAATAGAGGAAGCTCTTGGAGTTAGAGTCAAGAGAGGAGAGATTTCTGGAGTTGATAATGTGGGTGCTCTGGCGGTTATTAGAAAGAAAAGATGTTTGCTTAGTATTGATGTTAGTAAGAGTGAAATCAAGTTTATAGAAGAGTTTCTTGGAGTTACATGTTACCCTAGCACTATTAGCAGAGGTACTCCATATTTGAATTCAGGGATTGTTGTTAATTCTAATGGAATGCTTGTATCTGAGCTTAGTACAGGTGTTGAGATGGCTGAGGCTGATTCTTGCTTAGGTTTTAGTGAGTTGTAAGATTCAAAACTTTTAAATATATACCTAGGTTCCGCCCTGCTATGCAGAAAAAGCAGATTAGGAAAAAGCACAAGGAGCCTGAAAAAGTGACTTTGAGCTTTGAGCAGCGCATTGAAAGGATTTATGATAAACAGTACAAACATTTAGTTATTATTCCTACTATTATTGCATTGATTGCTTTTGGACTAATCTTTCTACAGTTTGTTCAAACTGGAGATTTTGTTCATAAAGGTATTAGTTTGAAGGGAGGAACTACTTTAAGAATTCATACTAATGTGGATATTGATGCTGTTTTGCTTGAAAAAGAGCTTATTTCAAATTATCCTGATGAAGAGTTTTCAGTAAGGCTCGTAAAAAAGCAAAGTGTTGTTGAAGAAATTGAGATTGGAACTAGTCTGCAGGGCACATCTGCGTTAGAATTGCTTTTATTGGTAGAAGGCTTTACTGGTGAACTAGAAGAAGATGACTATAGTCTTGAGACAATTGGCAGCTCTTTAAGTGAGAGTTTTTTTAGTGAAGTGTTGAAAGTTTTATTGTTAGCATTTATTTTAATGGCTATTGTTGTGTTTGTTTATTTTAGATCGTTTATTCCATCAGTTGCTGCAGTATTGGCAGCCTTTTTTAATATGGTTATTACATTAGCAATTATTAATTTAATTGGTGTTAAGATTAGCTCAGCTGGGATTGCTGCTTTTCTAATGCTGATTGGTTATTCTATTGATACTGATACTATGCTTACAGCAAGAGTACTTAAGAGAGATATTGATACGACGGTTTTTGCGGCTATAAAAGATGCTTTTAAAACAGGTATGACTATGAGTGCTGCAGGTTTGGGTGCAACATTAACAGCTTATTTCTTTTCTACTTCAGTTGTTATAAAGCAGATTATGATTATATTGGTTATTGGATTGTTGGTTGATATGATGACAACTTGGGTTCAGAACGCAGGTTTGCTCAGATGGTATGTTGAGAATGAAAAAAATAAGTAAGATATTCAAGGATACAAGAGTTATTATTTTGCTTGTAGTTATATTGATAGCTATTTTTGCAATTAATCCAAGACCAAACGCGAGTGGTGTTGCTATTAGAAATGTTGCAAGAAATAGTTCTGCTCAGCTTGCAGGTATTGAAAGTCCTAGGGCAACAATTGCTCCAACCAGTAGGGAGAGAGTGATTGAGATAAATTCAATGAAAGTTGAGAGCGTTGATGATTATTATAACATCTTAAGGAGCATAGCCACAAATAGAAGTGTTCAGATTACAACTAATAAAGGATCTTATAGAGTGATTTCAGGAGATAGTCCTGAAGATATTGGCTTAACTGTTTTTGAGGCTCCTAAAACAAATATTAGATTGGGACTTGATTTACAGGGTGGAACTAGAGTTTTGTTACAGCCTGAAGAAAAGCTTACGCCTGAACAAACTAATAGCCTTATTGATAACATGAAGCAAAGGCTGAATGTTTATGGTTTAAGTGATATTGTTGTTAGATCCACTACTGATTTGAGTGGTAATCAGTTTATTTTGGTTGAAATTGCTGGTGCTAATGAAGAAGAGGTTAAGGAGTTGTTGGCTAAGCAAGGTAAGTTTGAAGCCAAGATTGGAAACAAATCAGTTTTCAGAGGTGGCCAGGATATCACTTATGTTTGCAGGACTGCTGAATGTTCTGGTATTGATAGGAACCAAGGTTGCCAGGCTATTGAAGGTGGTTATATGTGTAGGTTTATGTTTTCAATCACACTTACTCCTGAAGCTGCACAAAATCAAGCAGAGATTACTGGAAATTTGAGTATTTTATCTGATCAAGATAGACCTTACCTTAATGAAACTTTGGATTTGTATTTAGATGATGCTTTTGTTGATAGCTTGAGTATTGGCGCTGATTTAAAGGGCCAAGCTGCAACTGATATTGCAATTTCAGGTGTAGGAACAGGTATTGATAGAAATGATGCTATTACAAATGCTCTTGCGAATATGAAAAAGCTGCAGACAATTTTAGTTACAGGAAGTTTGCCAGTAAAATTAGAACTTGTTAGGACTGATACAATTAGTCCTGCTCTTGGTCAAGAGTTTACAAAAAATGCTTTGCTTGTTAGTGTGCTGGCAATTATTGCTGTTGCCTTGGTTGTTTTAATTAGGTATAGAAGGTTGGCAATTGTTGTTCCAATTTTATTGATTACCTGGCTTGAAATATTTTTATTAATGGCTTTTGCAGCTTTGATTGGCTGGAATATTGATGTAGCTTCTATTGCAGGTATTATTATTTCGATTGGTACTGGTCTTGATGATCAGATTGTGATTACAGATGAAACCATAAAAGGAGAAGGTAAGGAAGAGCATTCCTGGAAACAAAAATTAAAAAGAGCATTTTTTATTGTGTTTGCTGCATATTTTACAACTGTTGGTTGTATGATTCCATTGTTGTTTGCAGGCGCTGGTATGCTTAAAGGTTTTGCAATCACAACAATTATTGGTTTAACCTTAGGTGTGTTTATTACAAGACCTGCTTATGCAAATATTATTCAGATTCTGCTTAGAGATTAATTATAGAATTTCTTTGATTTGTTCTAATAAGATTTCAAACTTAGTGTAACCTGCATTTGCATTAAAGTGTCCTGCATTTTCAATTTCAATTATATTTGTACTTAAATTTTTTGAAAGAACCTCTGCATGCTCAAATGGGACATATGGATCATTATGTGCATGATAAATAAAAAATTGTTTACAATGGTTCTTTATTCTCTTCCAGTCAAATTCCTTATCCACAAAAGATAGATGTACTTCATCAAATTGATTTAAAGTAGGTTTTGCGGGACTGGCAATTAATAATGTTGCTTTCACTGTGACATCTATTTTTTCCAGTAAACTAAGTAAGAAGGCTCCACCGCAACTGTGTCCAATCAAAATAGTTTCAGAGTTCAGTAAAGGAATATGTTTCTTAAATACATCTAACCATATAGCTAGTTCTTGACCATCAGGCGTTGGAAATTCGGGTACAATTACTTGATGTCCTAACTTTATTAATTCTTCTTTTAGCCATGGAAACCAATTCTCTTCTGGGTAACCATATGAACCATGGATTATGAATATATTTGCCATTACTAGACTAAATAATTGAAGGATTAAAAAGCTTATGGTTCTTGATCATACAAAAAATCAGGCATTATCTATTACTGGAGATGTGCATATTCTCCAACTTTTTCATAGTCTCTAACAACAACATTGGTTAATTCTGAAGGAAGCTTATCACGAAGTACTGCATCAAGTGTTCTCTGTATCTGCTCTCTTGTTACTTCAAGATTTTTAAGAGTTGTATTTTCAGGTACGGCTTCTCCTTCAACCCATTTAACTTTACCTTCAGGTAAATCATTCACAATCATAATCCCAGCTCCAACCAGATCTTCAATAGTTTTATGCGGAAAAGCCACACCACCCATACCATATACTTCAATTACATGAATTGGTTTTGTTACAGTTTCCCCATATTCTGAGCATCTAATTCTTTCAGGATACAACATATTCTTACTTATGTGAGGCGCTTCTGCTTCATACCAATCTATTGGAGGAGTATGATTTCTATTTGGAGATGCATTTTCAACAATTATCATATCTTCTTTAACACTTGGTATTGGGTTATAAACATCTAAGAAAAATAAACTATCTTCTGGTAGAAAACTATCCCACACTGCAATTATTGTCAAAGCACTTTTATCAACATCAATATTTTTCATCTTAGT
Organism: uncultured Methanosarcinales archaeon; assembly: GCA_964419615.1. Lineage (GTDB taxonomy): Archaea > Nanobdellota > Nanobdellia > Woesearchaeales > JAGVZT01 > JAANXH01. The sequence continues at coordinate 4,828 of CAYQPU010000029.1, forward strand.
GTGAGGTAATGAGATTTACTATTTAAAAGTTGGCATAGAATCAGATTACATAGTAATATGCACTATAGCACTTCTTTTATTTTTTCAAGAAGAAAATTAAATTCTATGAAGCCAGCAGCTTTGTTAATATGTCCAGCATCTTTTAAGAGAATAAGGCTGATGTCAAGGTTTTGTGCCAATCTTTTACCAAGTTCCATTGGGATATATGGATCATTGGTTGAATTAATTAATACAAATGTTCCACAGTTTTTCTTTATTTTTTTCCAGTTAAATCCCTTTTCAAAAAACGTATGGTTAATTTTGTCAAATTGTTTGTTGCCTAACATGTCACTTACAGCTGATATTAAGAATGCTGCTTTTATCTTTGTATTGATTCTTTGGAGAATATTTAGTATAAATGTTGGGCCCAAGCTATGACCAATAAAGATTGTGTCTTGGTCTATTAATTTATTATATGGTTTGAATACTTGCAACCAGTTATCTAAAGTCTGATCATCTGGTGTTGGGAACTTTGGTACAATAACTTCATGTCCAATTTTCTCTAGTTCTTTTTTTAGCCAAGGTATCCAGTTTTCTTCAGGATTACCGTAAGCTCCGTGCACTATAAAAAATCTTGTCATCATGAGGATTATCTGGACGAGGTTTATAAATTTTGTTCCTTTCTATGAATCTTGGGATATATTCATAAAAGAAATCTGCAAATGCTTTTTTTGATTCAGGTGTTTTTTGATCAAGTAAAACAAATTGGAGTAAGTGAGCTAAAGGTTCTGTTGCGATTTCATATGCTGCTTTGTAGTTGAGTCTTTTTTGTATCCAACACTCCTGGGCAAAACATGATGCCATGTCTAAAGCTAATTCTAACAAAGCACATTCATACAATTCAGCTTTGTTAAGTGCAACTGCCCTAGGTACATTTGTATCAGTACAATTATTAAGAGCTCTATCCAGAAGAATCGAATGTTTTGATTTTAAGATGTCAACTAGTTTTTTTTTAGCATATTTTACATCTCTATCTCGAAAATACAAATCATAGAATTTTGAAGCTGCGCAACAATTAAAGATTATTTCTTCATCTTCAAAATCAAAGTTATCATAATAAGTTTCCCTTACTTCATCAACAACATCGCTTAGTAGACTTATCAATATCACCAGTTTTTTCTGTAAGTGTTTAATTGATTCTGTGATATATAAGGATTATTATTGGCTAATATACATTTAGTAGATATTAGACAACTAAACAGCGCTCTAGCTTTTTTTTTATTCTACTGTCAAAAAAGCAACTAATGGCATAGCGCCTTCTTTCCATGGGTCTTGGAGTAGTTAGTATATGAACTTGAGATTTGTTTAACATCGCATAGGTAAAAGACCTTTCATTGTATGATAAGATTGCATTGTTTAATGATTGTGTTGAAGCTATGCCATAGTTCCAATTATGTGGAGCTCTATATAACCTCCCAAGCCAGTGTTTCCAATCTTCTTCACAAGCAGTGTATTTTAGATCAGTTACAAATCCCTGACCAGGTTCAATTCCCTCTAAGGATTTTGGGAAGTATTCACTAAACTGCTGATAGTACATAATTTGCATAATTGTCATATTAGGGCAATCACCAAAGATACATCCATTAATAGTAGTCTTTTCTGCTTCTGACAAGGTATCTATAAGATCCATACGTGAGGAAGGAATGTAACCTGTGGCGTGTTTTCTGCCAGTTCCATTTAACCAGACTGACTCCACTTGTGAGATATTAGTATCTAAATCTATCAACCACAAATCTGATACTTTCATTACTGGAACAGTTAATATAATGCTTTCTGCATTACTCTGCATTAAACTCTCAACCATGGCTTCCTTGTATTTTTCTAATCTATCTTCATCACTGGAAAAATTTGGAATATCTAGCCATGAAGGATGTACAATAAGATTATAGCCTCCCATACCAAAAGGGAATCTAATTACAATTAAAAATTCTTTTATTATTATAATACTATTTAGAAAATATTAGTCCAATAGTTGTGCGGTTTTGCAAAAATTATATACTATGCTAACTTCAGGATATGCATTAATTAAATCTTCTACATGTTCAATTAAATTCCGTCTAGTTGGGTCTTCAACAGCTGCAGCGATTGCATATAGTGCAATTCTCTTGTCTAGAGACACTTCATCCCATTTTTTATTAATCGGAGTTTTTTGGTGTATATTCTTTATGTCTTGGTATCCAAAGTCTCTTTCTCCAAAATGCATATTAGATGGCCAAGTTTGATTAGGGCGAAGCCCTGGTCGCTCACCTAGATAATTTTCTATTGTAGATCTAGAACAATCAAATATTTTCATTACATCACCTGTTCTGAATCTGTATTTTTTTGTTTTTGGTGCTTTTGGCATATATACTAGGTAGTGAAGATTTACTTAAAAATATATCTCTACTTTACCAGGATATCTTTAGTTTCCGAAGATATTATATTTGATAGAAAAAACTAATCCAAATATGATACCAAAAGATCTAATTCCAAACAACCTAAAAAAAGAGATAAAGAAGTATTTACCTGCTGTGATTGGGGTTTTTCTGGTACTGTTGTTAGTTATTAAATTCAAATCTGTGTTTTTAACATTACTTTTGTTAATTCTAGGTATTGTTTCCATTTTTTGGAAAAGATTTGTTAAAATGTCTCTTGGTTTTGAACTGATAACTTTTGTTACAATTGTTTTGTGTTTTGGGATTAATCCTGTTTTTGGTTTTGTTGCTGCTGTGATTATGGTTATTGTTGGATCATTTATTTCAGGCAGGATTTGTATACCGATGTTTGTTAAGATTGGAGCTTATGCTGTTGTTTGTTTGGTTTCTTTACCTTTTCTGAATATGAACATAGTTATTACTGGGATATTGCTTGCTTTACTTTACAACATAATTACACATTTTGTTTATGTTTTTGTGTTTGGTTTTAATCCAGTAAATAGTGTGATTGATTTTATTCTTAATATGTTGTTGAATGTGTTTGTGTTTGCAAGGTTTGGACAAGGATTAGTTGGGATGTTTTAATTTTTGCTTTAACAGCTTTAGTAGTTTGGTAACAATACCACACAACATCCTATTGTTTTCCTTAATAAAACCCTTGTTAATTTGGAGACCATCATAAGATATTCTGTTTCTTACATTTCTTACTTGTTGTAAGAAGAATCTATCACTCTCTATGAAGTTGTATTTGTATGAGATATAATTTATTATTTTGTAGTGAGCTGAGACCCCAGATACTTTAACCCCTTCAATTGCAATTAATGCTTCCATTAGTTTTCTTATTATGTCATAATAATCAACAAGTACATTTGAAGGATATTTGTTTTTATCTGTACTATTAAGTCTCTCTAATGTAGTCAGAGCCATCTTTTGTAGGGAGATAGCCTTTTGTATGTCTGGCTTTGTTCTAGTTATCATAGACCTGTAAATACCCGCATAGAATTAGTCCATTGATTATGTTATTTTTAAGTTCTGCTGGGAAATCATCGAAATTTTTCCGACAGTGTAATTGAATCTTCCGCTTTAGAATCTTTTCATACTTTTCTAAGTTAATGTGTTTCTCAGTACATTGGATATAAATATCGATATCACTTGTTTCTAGATCTTCTCCCCGAGAGTAAGATCCAAACAAGATGATACATTTGGGTAATAAGGTGTCTGATAAGTAAGATATCAAATCTTGAATCAGAATCTGATTGGAAACTGTCTTTAATTTTCTGTACTCTGAATGATTTATGTTTGCTCGGTATAAGGGAAATTTTCTTGTTCCTCTTTTTTCAATTTCTTTTATAATGATCTTTTCTTTGAGTAGGATATTAAGGTGGTTTTTTACTGAAGTATGAGCTGTTTTGGTTTTTCTGCTGATTTCAATTAGGTAATGTGATTTTGTTGGTTCATCAAAGAATACTTTTGCTGTTTTTAATATATTATATTTTTGTAACATATGCGATATTAATGTAATATGTTATATAAATAAGTTTTTGTTTCAGGTTTTTCCGACATATTTATCACAAAAAATATAAATAAAAAGATCCTGTATCAATGTATGTTCCAATTCAAAAAAGTTGACTGGCTGACGCTTGCTTTAGGAATTATTGGTTTGTTGTTAATAATATGGTTTGTTGTAAGAGTCACAGGTGGTTAATATTAACAGAAAAAGATTAACAAAAATTGCGAGTACCTTGGTTTATTATGTATTCTTGGTTTTCTTGTTATATGTTATATTTGAACTAATTAGAAAACTTGTAGGCGGAAGCCTTGGTTTTGAAGAAATTGTCATTGCTTTATTAATTGCCAATATTGGATACTCATTTTATTTAAAGGACTCAATAAGTAAAGTGGATGCAAAGATTTCTGGTCATATTGGTTGGCACAAAGGAAAGGATAGTTAAACGTGAAGTTTTAATTTTAACCTAATAACTTTGGAACATAGCCATCCCAAGATTCAACAATATCTGGGTGTTCTGTCAAATATTCTAAAGCTTGTGCGACTTTTACTCTTTCCGGTATTAGAAATAGGTCAGTGTTAAGGGTATTGCTCCCTTGAAGATCATTAGAATTATTTGATAGATCAGATATTATCTCTTGTCTATGTAAACCATCTTGATATGTTTTTAGTGCAGCAATCAATGCATATCCATCTTTTGCATCAGATACTTCTGATATGTATGCACAATAAATTAGTATGTCTTGCTCAGAAGTCATCTCACCAGCAAAAACTATTGATATATCTGGTTGTCCTCTTGACTGCACTTTTGTAACAGGAATTCTCATTAGAATTGGGATAATTAATTGTTATATAATTGTTCTGATTATTTATTACTTGAAAATAAAAAAATTAAGTTAGAATATAATCAACAATATTAGTAGGTTGATCATTGTTTTTTATCATTTCTCTAAGATGTTGTGCTTTTTCTGGTGGTACTTGATATCTTTCTGTTACACTTTCTAGCAAAGGTGCATTATTTAACTTAAATAATGATCTTGGGAAAAACTCAACAAGAATATTCCATAAATTTGTTAACTTTTCACTCTTTGCAAGCCAGGGAGCATAATCTTTTAAAACATAGTTAGATGGAGGCATTGCACTAAATCCACTTCTTAATCTAGCTTCAACATTACAGGGTTCTGTTATATAAAAAAGGTTAATTTTGTCTTGCTGTGCGTACTCAAATACACGATAATAGGTGAATCTATGTATAATGAATTGTGGGCGAGTTCCATGAGTTTCGATTTCATCAAGTAATTGGTCTGACATTTTCATTAGTAATGGGTCAAGCGATCTATCATAATCGTGGCTGGATCTATTGGTATGATTGTTTGTTGTCATGTGATTTAAGAATTTGGAAAAATATAATAAATATCTGTTTTTATAGAAAAATTTAATAACTAGTTATACCTTACCGTCCTCTATGAATAATAGAGTAATTGCTTTGGGTATGAAAGGCACTTGTTCTAGTTTTCTCTACTTTATGCGGTGAAAGCCACCTTCAGTACAAACATTTAATTTCTCTTTAGGCTAAACCTATGGTGATAATTGATGCGAAAGCTGTTTTCTGGAATTTATTGATATGCAAGAGATATTTTTTTGATTTTGTCTAGTCCTTGCTATATGGAGGTAAAAAATGAACTTAGCGAGAGCTATAGACTTGGATACTATCAGAACTAACTATGATTTGATTCCAAGTCAAGTAAATGGAAAACTAAAAGAAAAAATAACTGGGAGGTTTGGATTGGATACTGATCACATCAAGGTTAGTAATAGCTCTCTTGGATTATTAAGAGCTTTGATTGATCAGCTTAATGGGGATGTTGGGGTTTTTGCACCTGATTATTTTGAGTTTTTCCAGGTTGCAGAAGAGATAGATAAACTGCACTCTGGACTAGCAGGGGTGCTTTTATCTAATCCAAATAATCCAACAGGACAGTACAAGGATTTGCATGAGTTAGTTAGGAGTACAAGAGATAACAATAGTTTGCTGATTGTAGATGAAGCGTACATTGAGTTTGTCGGAGAAGAACTTTCAGCAGCTAACTTTGTTTTACTTAATCCTCATGTTGTAGTGCTTAGAACCTTTTCAAAGTTTTATGGGATTAAAGAAGATAAAGTTGGTTATGTAATTGGTGCACCTGATCTAATTGCAGATTTGGATGTTAATGAACTTAGTGAGTATGCACTACTTAATGCTGAGAGTAGATACAATGCTGTAAACAAAAATGATGCATTGCATGATGTCAGGATTAGAAGAGACATTCTTAGGGGATTAATTACAAATGTGACAACAAAGATTGTTGATAGTGATGCAAATTTCTTGATGGCAAAGAACGGAGAGTATGGCTTAAAGAATCTACTTGATGACATTGATGTGAGTGTTGTTGATCTTAACAAAACTCCTGGTGTTGAGGATCTTGGGTATGTTAGGATAGCAGTTGGATCTTACGAACAATTAGGAGAACTAAAGAGGAGAATATGCGAATTAAAGACGCAACTATAGATGAAGCTATAGAAAACATTGATTTAATTAGGAGAAGGATTCCTGAAAAGGAATCTCTTTCTCCATTTGATCTAGTTGAAAGACTAAAGGGAAAAGTACATGGGATTAAGATTGCAATTGGTGAGAGCATAGATGGACTTATGATTTGGTATGATGATGAAGGTGATTTGTATTTATGGATTGGTGCTGTGGAAAAACCAGGAATTGGGATTGGATCAAAAATAATGAGAACTATTGATTCTGAAACATATTACAATAGATGGTATGTAAAGATAAAACATGGTAATAAATTAGCTAAGAATTGTTTGGATAAGTTTGGATTTAAAAAGTATAAGATAGATGAAAAGGTTGTTTACTTGGAAAGAATCATTAATTAGTTCATTGACTTAGAAAGATATATATTCTTATTTGTTTTCTTATAGTGTAATGCCCAAACAAATTGATATGCTGATTTTGGAAGATGATGAAGAGATGATTTGTTTTATTGAAAGACTGTATCTTCCACAAGGTACTGATTGTGATTTTGTAAAAAGTCGAGAGCAATTTAAAGATTGGCTTGATCAAGGTAATCAAGCAAAATTGTATTTACTGGATAATCAAGTTCCATTAAATGAAGAGAACAATGAACCTTATCCTTTTTTTGATCCTAATTATGACACTTTGGTAAAAAAACATCCAAAGGCCAAAGTATTTTACACAGGTAGTTCAAGACCCTATGAACTTTTTGAATTTTGTGAAGAAAGAAATATTGGGATTATTGATTATAATGAGATTCCAAGGTTAGTTGAGGAGCATCTTACTGAAAGTTAAGGTTATAAAATGGTTAAACAAATTGATCTATTGGTTTTGGAAGATACTGAGATTTATTTTGAAGTTATGGAAATGGATTTTCCAGAAGGTATGACTTATGAAGTTGTTGTTAATAGCAGGGAGTTTAAAGACTGGCTTAAAGAGGGAAACCAAGCTAAGATTTATTTATTAGATAATGAGGTTCCACCTTTTATTCACTCCCAACCTAAAGCTGCTTTTATTGATAATTGTGATAGGTTAATTGAAACATATCCCAAAGCCAGAGTGTATTTTACAAGCAGGGATCCAAAACAAGATGTTGTTTCTTACTGTGAACAAAAAGATATTAAGATTGTAAGAATTGGAGAGATTGTTGATATATATAAAGCAAGAGTTCTTATGAATAGTTTTAGTTAATACTAATACAATAGATTTATGAATAATTCTTGATTACCTTTTGACTATGTTTCCACAGATTAATGATCAGTACATTCCAACAGATTTGGATAGGATGCTTAAAGGATTAGCTTTTGAGTTCATTGAGTTTAAGGGTTTTATTGCCCTTACATTGATGGGAAGTCAGGTAACAAGGATCAATATTAAGCCTAAATCTGATACAGATGTTGCAATGATAACTTTTCTTGAGATGGCAGAAGAAGATGTGGATTACATCAATGGTGAATTACATAGTGCTCTTGTGAAAGCTAAATACTTACCATGTCCTTTAGTTAATCCAAAGCTTGTTACACTTAATACACAAGTGTTACCTGGAAATTCTTATATGCTTGAACAAATGTTTATTAGACGTCAAATAACTGATAGCATGACTTTAAATGAGATTGTTGCTTATTTCCCTTATTGTCTTCCTTTTGGTGTGAATTATGGTCATTATCAACTGATTCAAGATGCTCAAAGTCAAGTGTGTGAATTGGTTAATGATACTGATTCTCCTGGTTTTGTTAAGGATCAGATGCATAAGATTTTACAGAGAATGTATAGGGGGATGGAGTCATAATTGGTTTTTCAAAACAACACAAATTTTATATATAGACTCTACTTTCCAGTAGATATGGAAGGTGAAAGTACACATTATTTTGCGTCAACTTATCATAGTGATTTTATTGACCTAGGTAAGCCACTTAAGTCATACAATGTTATAGAGGCTGTTACTTCAACATTGGAAGCATTTGGACATATTAATGAGTACCCGAGATTAGTTTTACATGAACCAGGTAGTGATCCTTTTGGTATTGAAGAGGAGATAATTGCCCTTGGAGGAAGCCTACCTGATAAGAAAAGAACTCTTGTTGCATTATCAATCCCACAGGAAAATGTAGCTAAAGTTACTGATTATTTGTCAGATAAATGTGGATTAGAGTTAATAGCTGAAAGGCAATCTGAGTAAATGTTTTTTCTATGTGCACAGCCATTAAAAACGATACCCTTAAATAGTACCAGTTATTTACCAAAACCACGATTTTGAAACAAACTAGGGGGTTAGATATATATGACAAATCAAGTACAACCAATATTTATTTTGCCAGAAGGTTCTCAGAGAACTACTGGAAAGAACGCTCAAAGAACAAATATTATGGCAGCTCAGATAGTTGCTGAGACTGTTAGAACTACACTAGGTCCAAAAGGTATGGATAAGATGTTAGTTGATTCTTTAGGAGATGTTGTTGTTACAAATGACGGAGTAACTATTTTAGAAGAGATGAGTATTGAGCATCCATCTGCAAAAATGATTGTTGAGGTTGCAAAGACTCAGGAAGATGAGGTTGGAGATGGAACCACAACTGCTGTTGTTTTAGCAGGTGAGTTATTGAAAAGAGCTGAAGATCTTATGGATATGGATATTCATCCAACTGTTTTGGTTAAAGGTTATAATATGGCTGCTGAAAAAGCACAGCTAATACTCGGTAATCTGGCTGAAGAAGTATCTAAAGAAGATACAGATATTTTAAGAAAGATTGCAATGACTGCCATGACTGGAAAAGGGGCTGAGGCTAATAAAGCTAAGCTTGGTGATTTGGTTGTTAGAGCTGTAAAGCAAGTTTCTGAAAAAGCAGATGGTCAGAATGAAGTTGATATTAGTGATATTAAGATTGAAAAAAAGGTTGGAGCTGGAGTTGAGGACACTGAACTTGTCCAAGGTATTGTTTTGGATAAAGAAAGAGTTCATTCTGGTATGAATAAAAGTATTAAGGAAGCAAAAGTTGCTTTGCTTGATGCTGCAATTGAAGTTAAAAATCCAGAGACAGATGCAAAGATCCAGATAACAGATCCTTCTCAGATTCAGGCTTTTTTAAGTCAAGAAGAGAATATGCTAAAAGATATGGTTAAGAGAATAAAGGATTCAGGAGCAAATGTTGTTTTCTGTCAAAAAGGTATTGGAGATATTGCACAACATTTCTTAGCTAAGCAGAGTGTATATGCTGTTAGAAGAGTTAAGAAAAGTGACATGGATCTTTTAGCTAGAGCTACTGGTGCAAATGTTGTTTCAAATATTGATGACTTAGAAAAAGAGGATCTTGGTTTTGCTGGTCTTGTGCAAGAAAAGAAGGTTGGAGATGAGCAGATGACTTTTGTTAAGGATTGTAAGAATCCAAAAGCTGTTACCATCTTAGTTAGAGGTGGAACAGAACACGTTGTTGATGAGATCAAGAGAGCAATTGACGATGCTGTTGGTGGAGTCGCTTCTGCTTTGATTCAAGGAAAAGTAGTTGCTGGAGCTGGTTCACCTGAAATTGAGCTTGCAAGAAACTTAAGAAAGTTTTCTGAAAGCTTATCTGGTAGAGAGCAGTTAGGTGTGATTGCTTTTGCAGATGCAATGGAAATAATTCCAAGAACATTAGCAGAAAATGCTGGTCTTGATCCAATTGACATTTTGACTGAGATGAAATCAGAACATGATAAAGGAAACAAGTGGGCTGGTGTTGATGTGTTTTCAGGTAAGATTGTTGATTCCTGGAAAGCAGGAGTTATTGAACCTCTTAAGATAAAAACACAAGCAATTAAGTCTGCTTCTGAGGTTGCAACCATGATTCTTAGAATTGATGATGTGATTGCATCATCTGGTTCAAAAGATTCAGGAGCACCAGCTATGCCTCCAGGCATGGGTGGAATGGGTGGTATGCCTCCTTATTGATTTTTTTTATTTTCGATTATTATTTTTCACAAAACTTATATATTGGTAAATTTAAAATGAGTTTATGAAGCGTTTGATATTGCTGATAGTATTGACTTTTATGTTAGTAGGTTGTAATCAGGTTACACAACCAACTGATTCAAAGGGCCTTACTTTTACAAATACTGCTCAAGATAAGGATATTATGCCATGTGGTTTACCATCATGCAAGTACTGGTTACCATGCCTATGTGCTGAATTAGAAGAGTATGAAGATGATTTATTTGTTTGCAAGGAAGGTTTAAAACTTGATCCTAACAGTGATAGAGACCTAGATTTGCTTACTAATGCAAATGCTGTTGAAAGGATCAATAAGGGTTTAGAAAACACAGCTTGTTATGAATTTCCAGATATTGTTGGTACATTTATGACTGAGGATAGAACTCAGCTTGTTGTTTTTGAGGACTGTAAAGATTTTTCTCACAGAACAGGTATCTCAGTTGTTGGAAAGGATGTTTATATTTGCAATTATAAAAAGTATGATTAAGATAAACAATTTGAAAAATACAGGTTAATTATTTTGATTGTTAATAAAGCCTTCACATTGTGTTTTTAGTGTTTTATTGGATTCTAATCCATTCAGAATTTTTGCTTGATAACCTAAAATATCTTGGGAGTCTGATCGCAATGGAGGATTCTCGAATAAGTATATAATCCCATCTACACCATACAGATCAAGAATATCTTTTACTAAATAATAGCCTCCATCATAGATGATAAAGGGATGTGTATGTGGTTGAATGTCAGACAGGTCTTCTGGCCAATCATCAATGGTGAATTCTTCATGATGAGGACCAAAATCAAAAGCACTTCTTATAATATATTGAGCTATTCCTTCATTAATTATATGTAATAAGGGGTTTTCACAAAATAATTCATCTGTTAGTAAATAACCTAATTCTTCATTTTCTAATATTTGATCAATAAGATAGTGACCATATTCATGACTGTAAATCTCTTCGATACTTAATTGCTCATCAGCATCAAAAAGTAAAACAGATAGCCTATCAAAAAGAGTATTGTTTGGACTTATGGTTACAGCTGAGAAAACACTTATTTCATCGGTATCCAGATAATATCCACCTACCGATGAATCATATGCATCTCTCTGGTTAATAATATTTGGGGAACCAATATCATCCATACAAAAGTGCTGATTTATGCTAGCATTGATACCTGATTGTTCTTCTCGAATGTAATGCATAGCACTTGGGTTACCAATCATTCCATATGTTAATATCCCTATTGCATACCAAGTCCAACCAGTGTAAGCCAAAGCTCCAATGGCAAGAACCCCTTTAACATTTTTCCCAAATTGTTTCATGCAAGAGGGGTCAATTTAACTATTTATAATACTTCCGATTTGTTATATCTTTTTAGTAGTAAAATGTTAAGAATGTGTTGAAAACATTTTTATATGTTTTTCACTTTCCAAAATAGTATGATAACAGAAGAAATAAAAAGGAACTTAATCAAAAATTACATTGCTACAATTGAACACTGTTTGTCTACAGACAGACGCGATCAAGTACAATCTGCTGAATTTTTAAGAGATGAACTAGATACTATAATTCTTGGATCAAAACATCATAAATTCTTTCGTTTTTCAAAAAGACACGAAATAGATGGAACCAAGGATTATGATGATGAAGGAAAAGAAGTATTTGCATATATTGGAACATATGAACATGAAGGTAAACACTTTATATCTGCAGAATTATACCTTCCAATGGAGAATGCAAGAGACCAAGTATTACAATATTCATTTTATATAGATAATGAGGGTAAGATTTGTGAAGGATCAATGAATTAAATAGGTATAAATGATGAGTTCAATAAATGAAATTCTTGAAATTATTGGAGGTAGCAGATTAATTGAAGAATCTGGTGATAGTGTTCTACTTTTTTCTGAGGGGGCATGTATCATGTGGGTATCAGAAGATGGATCATTTCATGGTTTGGGTCAAGGTATTTTCAAATATGCTGCTGATTACTTAGAAACTATTAAAGGTTCTGATTCAGAATATTTCCAGTCAATGCTTGCTCCTTCTGATCATTGGATTTTTACTGAAACTAACGATAATCTTCTTTTTGCACATGCTATTACAGCAGGATTAATTAAATTAAAACCACAAGGAGAATCAATAGAAGAAATCATGAATGCAATAAATGGATTGATTGATACTCTCAGACCAATGTATGATGAATATGCACCAAGTTCAAGTAATATTGAAGATTTTGAAGAAGCATTACTACAAGCAGATCATTTCATGAAAGTTATTGTTGATGACTATATCCATCTTAATTTTATGGCAAGAGGAGTAAGCAATGATCTTATAACTAAGGTTCCAAAAGAAAGTCCTTATATGGCGAAAAATAAGCTTGCCTACTCAAGACTAGTCAATGCTTGTAGAAATGCTGAGTATGAACTTTTGGTCCCAGAAGAAACCCAAAAGAGTGAATTTCTTAGAGCTGTTGATGGTTTTGAAAGAAAAGGAATTGAGGAATGGGAATCTATTATCATAGCAGATGCACCCAGTGAGATACAAGCTTTAACCAAAGTTCAAAATTTAGAGGGTTGGAGAATTTTATATAGAGGTGCAACAGAGACAGTTGAACAGGAATTAAGTACTTTAAGAAGTAAGAATCGTGTTGTTTGCGGTAATATATCAAGAGTTTCAGAATACCTAGAATTGTGCAAACAATAATTATGATTCCACAATATTTAAATACAAATTTCTAGTTTGTCGTTATTATGGATGAAATCATACTAAAGTATGCTTTGCAAAATGCTGTAAAGTATAAGGGTAAGGCTCAGATTGGAGCTGTGATAGGAAAAGTGTTTTCCGAGCAACCAGAACTAAAAAAGGATTCAAAGTCAGTTAGCAAGAGAGTTTTAGAGATTATTAATGATGTTAATAATATGAAGTTTGAAGACCAACTTGAGAAGATAAAACAGATTGCACCTGAACTACTGGAAAAGAAAAAAGAGGAAAAAAAAGGCCTGCCTGAGCTTGAGAATGCAAGGAAAGGAAAGGTTGTGACAAGGCTTCCACCTGAACCTAGCAAATATCTTCACATAGGGCATGTTATGAGTTTTATGATTAATTATCTGTATGCTGAAAAATACAGTGGAAAGTGTATTTTGAAGTTTGAAGATACTAATCCGGATAAGTGCACTAAAGAATTTGCTGAGACTATGATTGAGGATATCAAACATGCCGGGATTAAGTTTGAGGATGTGGTTTTTATTAGTGATGATCTTGATTATATGTATGAACAGGCTGAAAAATTAATTAACATGGATAAGGCTTATGTTTGTTTGTGTAATCGGGATAACATGAGGACTTTTAGACATAAGGGTGTTGAGTGCGAACATCACAAAAGTTCTGCTAAAGATAATTTTAGTAATTGGAAAAAGATGCTCTCAAAGGGTTTTAGAGAGGGTGAAGCTGTATTAAGATTAAAAGGAGATATGACTGCTGAAAACCATGTGATGAGAGATCCTGTTCTTTTTAAAATAGATTTTTCAGATCATTGCAGACAAGGCAAAAAATATTTTGTTTGGCCTTTGTATGATTTTGAAAATGCTGTTGAGGATTGTAAATACGGTGTTACTCATATTATGAGAAGTTCTGAATTTGGGACTATGAGAAATGAACTGCAGAATCATATTAAGGATTTGTTAGGGTTTACTAAGCAGACTATTGTTCATTATGGCAGGATTAATATTACTGGTGCAATAACACAAGGTAGGGAGATTAGAGAAAAGATCATAAATGGGGATGTAATTGGTTGGGATGATCCAAGGTTAGTTACAATTAGAGCACTAAAGAGGAGAGGTATTGATCCAAGAACTTACAGAGAACTTGTTAATGAAGTTGGTTTAAGTTTGACTCCAACTAATCTTGATTGGACTGTTGTGTCAGCCATTAACAGGAAGATTATTGACAAAGAGGTTAATAGATTCTTTTTTGTTAATGATCCAAAGTTAATTAAAATTGAAGGTGCTCCACAGCAAGAAGTGGAACTTGATTTGCATCCAGATTTTCCAGAGAGAGGAAAGAGGAAGTTCAAAACAAGTGATGAATTTTATATTGCTGCCAAGGATGATACTTTTGAAGAAGGAAAGTTGTATAGGTTGATGGATTGTTTGAACTTTTCTAAAAAAGATGGAAAGCTTGTTTTTGACTCTTTGGAGTATGTGAAATATAAAGAGAATGGAGATAAGATTATCCACTGGCTACCAAAAGATCAGTTTATTGAAGTCAAAGTTATGATGCCTAATGGTGAGTATACAAAAGGATATGGGGAATCAATGATCACTGAATTAAATGTTGATGATGTTATTCAAGCTCAAAGATTTGGTTTTTTAAGGATGGATAATAAAGAGAATATGGTGTTTTGGTTTACTCATAAGTAAACAAAAATTTTCGGGTTTTTAGATGTTGAAAAGATTTTTTTCAAACTGGCAAAAAGAAAACCAACCCAATTAAAGATAATTAAGAAGAAGATTGATGAGATAATAGGTAATCCCCACAGATACAAGAATCTAAGAAAACCTTTAAGTAACAAAAAAATTAAATATCTATTAATTCTCTCAAATTAAATAAGGACCAACATAATTGAAAGTAATACAGTAATAACACTAATTTATTGATAATTTGAATACACACATAAACTAATGCTTATGATCTTATTATGAAGATGGAACAAACAATCGTCGTGAACAATGATTTTGAAATAACTCCATTAGATTTTGCAGTGCACGTGTATGATAGAGCCAAAAGACAGAATGATGAAAAGAGGTTTCAGCTTTGTGTTTTGGCAAGCACTGCATCACAAACAGTTATTCATGATGGAGAAGTTAATTTGCTCTCTGGAGTTGTCACTCTTGCTTCTATTATTGCTTTAATAATGAATGGAATCAGCTTGTATAAAACTAGGAAAGTCTGTGAGAATCATCCAAGTAAATACCTAAACGCAGCTTTACACGGATGGGATTATGATAGTCTTGAAGAAATGGCTACTGCTTATTTTAAGTCGAATTCCATTTTCTACTAAAATTAAATTATCTAAGTAATGTAATAGCTTTTAACCGCTCTTCTATATACTCAGATTTGATTAAGTCAGAGATAAGCTTTGTTGGGTCTGTATATTCTCTATTAACTGTTGCAAACCATCTACCTTCTTTGATATATGTTATTTTGTGAGTATCATTGAATATCTTGACATGCTTTTTGCTTTTCAGAGGAGGACCTATATGTTCTTTGTCTTTAGGTAATTTATCTATTTCTAGAATGTACCAACAAATTGCATTATCTGGTTTGTTCCACTCCCAACCTGCATCAATGATTTTGAATTCCTCAAGTTTTTTCTTTATGTGCTCAAATGATTTCATCATTTTGGCTCCGATAATGTCATCTTTTCCTTTTAATGGAGTCATTTCCAAAATAATGAGTTTGTTTCTACCTGCTTTTTTCCTTAATTGTTCTGTTGTTATTTTCTTTTTTTCAAAAAAGACTTTAGAAGGTTTTTTTAGATATTGCTTGGCAATTGATATGAATTGGTCTAGTTTTTTTGAGCCTAGAGCTGCAGCTGCATTTCTTTCAGGTTGTACTGGATCAATTATTATTAAGGGTCCAAGTTTTGCTTGATTTAGTTTTTGACCATGTTTTTCTGGATCAATTTTTTGGTTTGGTTTCCATTTTTGTGTTGCTTTGAGCAATGGTTCAAATCCACCATAGTAAATCACGAGTATGTCAACAACATGACCTGAAAATCCTTTTATGTATGATTCAGCTCCGTATAACTTGTTTGCTTTGAGAAATGCTTTTGTTAATATGATTTGATCTATTAGTTCAGGTTTCTTATCAGTTGTTTTTTTTACCCAGTCAACATGCAAAAATGATGCATCAGTTACATTGCATGCTTGAGTGTAATTTGATATTTTTAATACAGGTACAACTTCATATTGAAGATTATCAGCTTTGAATTGAAAATACTCTCTTGATCCTTGCAGAGATTGGATTTTGAAAAGTTTTTTTAGGACTGGTTTAAGAATGTCTGATATGTTTTCATTTTTGTACTTATAATCAAATCTGGCGAATAGATCAACATCAAAATCACCTTTTAGCATAGTAGATTTCGCTGCAGATCCTCCTAAAACAACTTCTGCTTTTATGGACTGCTTTTGAAATTCTTTGTTAATTATTAATAGTGTTTTTTCTATGTTATTATTTAGATCACTTTTTTCCTGATCTGATAGTTTGATTTTATTTAGTATTTTATTGTAGTCCATAATTTGATCAAGTAGATGTGCTTATAAAAAGATTTCGTAAACTATCTTATTTTAGATAGTCCTTAGCTACTCTTGGACTTATTTTGAGTAGATTTTGTTTTGCCTGGAGTTTTCTAAATTGAGTGTCTAATTTAACTTTCGCCTGATTGTTTTCAAACTTTTTTATTATTGGAACACCTTTTGCAATTAAGTTTGTGACATAGCTGCTAACTAATGACGGTGTTAACCCTAATTTTTTTGCAATTTTTGAGTATGTTAAAAAATTTTCTTCTGTATAGAGTATTAAAAATACTTCTTGCTCTCTAATTGTGAGCCTTACATTATTCATTTTTGACTTTTGCTTTTCTGTTGTAAGGTTTTGCAGGATCATTAATTCTTCAACTTTTTCATTTAGTTTTTCAAGCTTCATTTCAAGCTTTGTGATGTATTCATGGCTTGATTGGATTTCATTTGTGTTCTCATTTATTGATTGAAGGTGATCATCTAACTCAGATCTTACTTTTTGAAAAGCTAGTCTTAGTTTGCTATCTTTTGGCAATATTTTCATGGTTTTTAGAGATATCAATAAAATTTATATAACTATCTACTTTGATTAGTATGCAATAAAGTTGATAAAAAAGATGTTTACAAAGGCTAGACTTGGGATTGTGCTTTCTAAGCTAGATGTTTTTGCAAACCCTAAACCTCATCTTGAGCAATATCCTACTGATTCAGAGGTTGCTGCGAGTGTTTTGTGGAATGCTCATATGCTTGGAGATATTAAAGATAAGGTTATTGCTGATCTTGGTTGTGGAACTGGTGTTTTGGGTTTAGGTTCT